>NZ_LYTG01000020.1:0-26878 GCF_001816105.1 Exiguobacterium sp. SH31 | reverse complement strand
ATCGCAAACGCGATGACTCTTTTTTTAATGAAATTATTGACGAACGATCAAGACGTCGCACTTCGAGTACCGGACGATGCTCTCGGATACGCTACCGATAAAGAAGCGTTCGACCGCATTCAAGCCGGTCGCTCCACAGATGATAAGGTCAATTTCGTGATTCGGTGCGATTTTTTTCGCAATCGTCACTTTAGGCGAACCGTATTCGATGACCGTTTCGACTTCTTTGACACCACGTTCTTTGGCCCGATTGACATAGTCGTCGAGCAGTTCTTTCGCATAAGTTTCTGCACGTTCGGTAATCGTCCGATCGTATGCTTCGACCGTTGCGAACGTCCGTGTATCGATCACGTGACCGATATACAGTTTTCCGTCGTTTCGAAGTGCGACGTCGATTGCTGTTTCGAATGCACGTTCCGCCTCTTTCGAGCCGTCGACGGCAGAAAGGATATGTTTGTAGACAATTGCCATGTAAATCCCAACCTTTCGCTTGAAATGTACGTGCGGCTTACATATATAGTATACCACTTCACTCGAAATTCACGCCCGCTTCTTTTGAGAATGTGTGAAATTTTCACAACTTTCTTACGGAACAGGTTGAAGTTTGGAAATCAATAGATGGAACGGGTAAGATGATACAGAGGAGGGATGACGATGAAACACGTAGTCATCACGGCTGGTGCGAAAGGGATCGGCCGGGTTGTGACGGAACGACTGTTGGAGGAAGGCTGGTATGTCAGCGTGCTTCAACGAAAACCGATTGATTGGGAGCACGAACGGCTACATATGATCGAGACACCGTTGACGGACCGAGAAGCGGTGACGGCCGGTTATGACGAGGCGGTGAGCAAGTTTGGTGAGCCGGACGCTTTGATTTTGAACGCGGGTCCATATATTTTCGAACGAAAATGTCTCGTTGATTTGACGGACGAGGAGTGGGAGGAAGTGATCACCGGAAACTTGTCCGCCTCGTTTTGGCTGATGCGTCGGGCGATTCCGGATATGCGGGCGAAACAGTTCGGTCGTATCATCACGTACGGCTTCCCTGAGAGTGCGACGGCACCGGGCTGGTTGCACCGGTCCGCCTTTGCTGCCGCGAAGACCGGTCTCGTCAGTTTGACGAAGACGGTCGCGCTCGAGGAAGCGGTGCACGGTATCACGGCGAACATGATCAATCCGGGTAACATCGTCGGTGCGCAGAAAGAGATGCGGATCGAATCCGCTGAACCGGATAATCAAACACCGGTCGGTCGGCATGGGACCGGCGAAGACATCGCGCGAATGATCATGTTCTTGCTCGCGCGGGACTCGGACATGGTCACCGGGGCGGTCATCGATGTGACCGGAGGCGTCAACGTCGTCCACCAATATCGAAAGTAAGGAGTGCTTCATATGAAGTTGGCCATTTTGACGGACATTCACGGGAACGTCCAAGCGTTAGACGCGGTATTGAACGAGTTGGACGGTCAAGGGATCGATGACATCTGGAGTCTCGGCGATATGATCGCGATGGGGCCAGATTCGAACGAAGTGATGGCGCGACTCCTCGACCGAGGTGTCAAGATGATCACGGGAAACCACGATGAAGCCGTCCTCTCACTGCTCGCGGGAACGGGACATCCCGAAAGTTATGCCCATACGCGGCCTCATCACGAATGGGTCGCGCGAACGTTGCGCCCTGACTACGCCGATGCGCTTATGAAATTGCCTCGTACGATCGAGCAAACGATAGGCAGGGAGCATATATACGGCATTCATTACCACATCCCGGCTGAAAAGCGTGAGGCATCGATCGTCGACGAGCCGTTTCATGACATCGTCGAAGCGACGCTTCCGAACATGCAGCGCTTATTTGGTGATTACGCGGCGGACGTCGTTTGTTTCGGCCACCATCACCCGGTCCACGCGTTTCAAGATGAGCGCAAACGGTATTTCAATCCAGGGGCGCTCGGCGTCGCCAAAGACGATTTGGCCCGCTACGGGGTGCTGCAGTGGGATGAGGCGGGACTGCGTGTCAGTGCTAAGACGATCCCGTACGATAAACCGTCTTTCATGAATAAGATGGAGCGTGACGAAGTGCCACAGCGCGAAGTGATGTGGCGCCTGTTCTATTGAAAAAGAGGTTGAAGACATATGCCTTCAACCTCAAGTTGTTGACGAACGAGGTCGCTAAAAGCAATCTCGTTCGTCTTTTATTATCTCCGAAGACCTTGAGGCGCTTTGCCCGACATGAAATTGAAGAAATGCTATGTAACGGTCGTTCTCGTCCGCGGTAGAACGTGAAACGGCCGCCCGAGGGCGACCGTTTGCTTTGCTCGTCCGATGGTACTAAGGCTCAGGGATTGCCTGCGGAAAGCGTGGGCACCGGAAGGACGAGCGAATTTGATTGTGTTAGTCAACCTCTTTTAAATTTCTTGTAACGTCTTCGGGAAGCTCGTCAACAAGATTGGTCCGCTTTCGGTCATGACGATGTCATCCTCGATGCGGACGCCGCCGACACCAGGGAGATAAATGCCTGGCTCGACCGTGAACGTCATGCCGACCTGGGCCGTCATATCGTTGTTGGCTGCCATCGATGGGAACTCGTGGACCTCGATGCCGATACCGTGACCGACGCGATGGGTGAAGTATTCCCCGTATCCGGCCGTCGTGATGACTTGGCGGGCGGCGATATCGATCGAGCCGAGCGTCGTCCCGACGTTCGCCATCTCGATGGCGGCTTCTTCGGCCCGGAGCACGGTCTCGTAGATTTCTCGTTGTTTTGTGCTCGCCTCGCCGTAGACGACGGTGCGGGTGATGTCTGAACAGTAGCCTTGCCAGACGACACCGAGATCGAATAAGGCGAAGTCACCTTTTTTGAGTCGGTTGTTGCCAGGAACACCGTGCGGATCGGCGCTATTTTCACCGAACAAGACGAGTGTGTCAAATGACATTTCACGGACACCTTGCCGTTTCATGGCGTATTCGATCTCGGCGATGACTTCAAGTTCGGTCACCCCTTCACGCAACGCGCGGATGCCGGCTTCGATTGCCATGTCGGCAAGTTCGGCCGCGCGTTTCATGACCCGGATCTCATCTGTCGACTTGATCATTCGGAGAGCTTGTAATTCTTCCGTCAAATCAATGATCGACAGTCCGGCAAATCCGGCACGCAGTTGTTCGACGCGGTTATATGGTAAATGCTCGCCTTCAATCCCGATTCGTTCCGGAATGATTTGTTGGTCGAGAAACAGTTTGACGACCTTGTCCCACGGATTTTCGTGGTCCATGTATGTCACGATCTCACCGTTCCAGTCGCTCGCTTCGACGATTCCTTTTTCAAGGGCCGGACAGACGAGCGCCGTTGTCCCGTTCTTCAGTACTAGGATAGCGATCAAACGTTCATGGGCCTCGGCGTATACTCCTGAAAAATAGAAGACGGACGCTTTTGACGTGACAAACGCGGCGTCTAGCCCTTTCGTGGCCAAAGATTGTGCAATGTGGTTGGTTCGTTGATTCAACTCGATTCCCTTCCTTCTTGTTCAGTGGCTTTCTCGTTCATTATAGCGTTTTCCAAAATGGAAAGGAAATGTTGCATTTTCAGTAGTACAGTTTGAACAAGGTTCACTGATACAGTATACTGAGGATGACAGAAAATGTATTGAGGAAAGGGACTCGTGACATGACAACAAAACATGAACAGATCATAGCACATATCGAGTCGCTCGATGTCGGGTCTAAAATCTCCGTTCGCCAAATCGCCAAAGAACTTGCGGTATCAGAGGGGACGGCTTATCGGGCCATCAAAGAAGCGGAGAACTTGGGGTTCGTGTCAACGATCGAACGGGTCGGCACGATCCGCATCAAGCGCAAACATAAAGAGAACATTGAAAAACTGACATTTGCCGAAGTCGTCAACATCGTTGATGGTCAAGTGCTCGGCGGACGCGACGGCCTGCATAAAACGCTATCTAAGTTCGTCATCGGGGCGATGAAGCTCGAAGCGATGATGCGATATATCGACGTCGACTCGCTCGTCATCATCGGGAACCGGGAGAAAGCGCATGAACTCGTCTTGCAATCAGGCGGGGCCGTACTGATCACCGGTGGGTTCGATACGACCGACGAAGTGAAACGGATGGCGGATAAGTACAACATGCCCGTCATCTCGACTTCCTATGACAGCTTTACCGTGGCGACGATGATCAACCGCGCCATCTATGACCGTTTGATCAAAAAGGAAATTCTGCTCGTCTCGGATATCGTCATTCCGTTACACGATACGTTTTATTTAAAAGTGGACGATACGGTCAAACGTTGGCACGAACTCAATGAACGGACGAAGCACAACCGTTACCCGGTCATCGACGACCAGATGAAAGTCGTCGGCGTCATCACCGCCAAAGATCTCATCGATCGGCCACACGATACAGAAATCGAAAAAGTGATGACGAAAAGCCCGATCACGGCCGGCGTTCAGACAAGTGTCACGAATGCGGCCCACCAGATGGTATGGGAAGGGATCGAGATGTTGCCGGTCGTCGACAACTACGGTCGCCTGCTCGGCATCATCAGCCGTCAAGACGTCCTAAAGGCGCTTCAGCTCGCGAACCGGCAACCACAAGTCGGTGAGACGTTTGATAATATGATCACCAATCAGTTGAAAGAGGATCCGACTTCGAACGGGACGGCGTTCACGGTCGAAGTGGCACCTCAAATGACGAGCCACATGGGGACGGCGTCGTCCGGAGTCTTGACGACGCTTCTAGTCGAAGGGGCGACCCGGAGTTTGCGGCATATGAAAAAAGGCGACCTTGTCGTCGAGAATATCACGGTCTACTTCATGAAACCGATTCAAATCGAGAGCCAAATCCGCGTCTCGGCGAACGTGTTCGACCTCGGACGAAAGTTCGGGAAAGTCGACGTCGAGATGACACAAGGGACACAACTCGTCGCCAAAGCGCTCGTCACAGCGCAACTGATCGACCGGTAAAGAAAAACGAGCTGATGATGTCATCAGCTCGTTTTACATATTAAGATTGGTTGATTGGTTCTTCAGACGCTTTCGGAAAAATTTTGCGATAGCGAATGATCCCGACGATTGCGTTGCCAAGCCCGAGGACGAGCATGACGATGCTGACGATCCAGCCGATGGTCGAATTGAGACCAAGGCCGCCGAGCATCTGGTTGATGGCGAACAGCGCTAAAAACAAGCTGAGCCAGATGAGCGCTTGCGTGTTGAACAACGCTTTTCGGTACGGCGTCTTCGTCAAGAAGGCCCGACGTTTATAGACCAAATACGCACCGAGTGAGAACAAGATGAGTCCGATCATGATTAATTGACTCAAGTGAGAAACCCCTTTCAAACGTATAATCTGTTATCATCATACCATAGAATGGACATCAAGAAAGCGAGGAACGACCATGGCACATTGGCCTGAAGCAACAACGATATTGAAGTTAATCGAGGCGGCGGACACGATTATGATCCATCGACACGTCCGTCCCGATCCGGATGCGCTCGGAAGTCAACTCGGCTTAAAGCGGATCATCGAGCGGGCTTACCCGGATAAACACGTTTACGTCGTCGGCGGGATTGCCCGCGACCTCGAATTTTTAGGGAAGATGCAACACGTGGAGCCGGAGATGTATGACGAAGCGCTCGTCCTCGTGCTTGATACAGCGAACCACGAACGAATCGATGGACCATACGCCTTGAAAGGGAAGACTGTCGTCAAGATCGACCACCATCCTGACGAAGACGAGTATGCGACACATCAGATCGTCGATACGACGGTCAGTTCGACGTCGGAGATTGTGGCCGAACTCGCTCGGATATGGGGCTTGGCTATCGATGAGCAGTCGGCGTTCTTACTTTTCGCGGGTATCGTCGGTGATACGGGACGCTTCCAGTTCCGGAACGCGACGCCGCACACGTTTGAGATCGCTGCTGACTTGATCAGTTACGGCATCGACACGAACCGCTTGTACCGCCAAATGTATAAGACGAACTTGGCGACACTCCAACTGCAAGGTTACGTCCTGCAAAACGTTCAAGTGACAGAGGCGGGCGTCGGATATGTCAAAATCGACGCCGACGTTCTCCGGACGTTTCATGCGACGCCAGAAGCGGCGTCGTTGCTCGTCAACAGCTTCTCTGGACTGGAGGGGTTGAAATGTTGGGTCATGTTCGTCGAGAACAAAGATGAGATTCGTGTCCGTATCCGCTCGAAAGGCCCGGTCATCAATGAAGTCGCCAAACGTTACCGTGGCGGCGGGCATCCGATGGCAGCCGGTGCGACAATTGACACGTGGGAAGAAATGGACGATGTGATTGCCGCACTAGAAGAAGTGGCCGCACCGTTCGAATTTGAAAATGAAGAGAGCTGACCGCGGTCAGCTCTCTTCATTTTGTATCGTCGTCTTGTGGAATGAACCACGTGCCGCGATCGGTGACGTCTTCGACGACGTCAAGTTGGTACTCGGTAATGTATTTGCGCAGCCGTTCGATAATTTCAGGACTGTCGGCAAATACGGTCTGTCCGTTCTGTAAAAGTTCTAACTTGTCGCGCGCGATTTTACCCCGATTAATAATCATACGCTTTTACCCCCTTTTATCATTCGTTTTGTCTATAATTATTGTATCAGAGAAGCATCGAGATGAGTTTGACAATTAAGAAAAAAGAGAGGGGGGCGCTTGTGCTCCATTTAAATGTAAGATCAGCGTTTAGCTTGATGCATAGCACGATTCGCTTAGAGCAATATGTCGCCTCGATGGCGGAGCGGGGGAGTAAGTCGGTCGCGGTCGCAGATGACGCGTTTTATGGCGTTCCTCAATTTGTGAGACTATGCGAACGCTATGCTGTCAAGCCGGTCATCGGTCTACGGACGAGCCTTCATGTCGATGGGCTCGAGTTGGCCGTGCTCGTGTATGCGATGACCGACCTAGATATTCCAAAGCTGTATCGCATCGTCGAGGCAGGCGGATTAACCGAACCGACAGATTTATCGGTCGTCATCTTACCTGAGAATTGGAAAACGAGTGACCCGGTCCACCGACGTCGTTTGTTTAACCGTATACTCGGCTTTGTGGCAGAAGAACGGTTATGGCTCGGGTTGCCTGCTCCGCAGACGACCGAACAGACGCTCATCGTCAAACAGCTTCGGGGGATGCGCGAAGAACTCGGTGTTCGTTTAGTGCCGACGCCAGAGACATGCTATATGCGACCAGAAGATTTTGAAGCGTATCGTGCCATCGTCGCAATCGGGGAAGGCGAGGTCATCTCCCAAGAGGACGTTCATCAAAAAGGCAAGTATGTGCGGCTTCCGAGCGAGATGAACGACTGGTTCGAACCCTTGGAGCTCGAGGAACTCGCGCGATTCGAACAACTTACGTCGGTAACGCAGATTCCGGCCGCGACTGCCGCGATCCCGGAACTGCCTGATGCCGTCGATCGACTCAAACGTCTCGTCGCGGAGCGATTGAAAGCACTTGATTTGCTCACCGACACGTATATCGAGCGGGCCCGGTACGAGCTTGACGTCATCGCCGGTACGGGGTTCGCCTCATACTTTTTGATTGTCGAGGACATCGTTCGCTTCGCCAGGGAGCAGGGCATCGAAGTCGGTCCAGGTCGTGGTTCAGCGGCCGGGTCGCTCGTCAGTTTCGCGCTTCATATTACAGAAGTCGATCCTGTTCGCTTCGATTTGCTGTTTGAACGTTTCTTGAACCCGGAACGGATCAGTATGCCAGATATTGATTTAGACTTCGAAGACGAACGGAGAGACGAGGTCGTCCAGTACGTGCTTGACAAGTATGGGCTGCATCACGCCGCTCAAATCGGTACGTTAGCGACGTTCGGAGCGAAGGCGGCGCTACGTGACGTGGCCCGCGCTCTCGGGATGACGCTTGAAGAAGGCCAGGCTGCCAGTAAACAAGTCAAGGACGACGGGATTGCGGGCATTACGAACAATCCGACTAAAATGAAGTGGTTTGCTGGAAGTCAAAAACGGTCGCACCTGTTGACGATCGCGTCTCAATTGGAAGGGTTGCCGAGACAAGCATCGATCCATGCGGCTGGGATCGTCTTGAGCCGAGATCCGCTTGACACGGTAACGCCGCTGCAACCGACGGACGGGGGCCAAGTGACACAATATAATATGAAGGATCTCGAGGCGCTCGGACTGCTGAAAATCGATTTGCTCGGTCTCCGGAACTTGACACGATTGCGCGAGATGGAGATGTTGATTCGTGACACCGATTCACTCTTCTCGCTGAAATCGATCCCGCTCGATGACAATCGGACGTTACGTGTTCTCGCACGAGGCGATACAGACGGCGTCTTTCAGTTTGAGTCGGACGGGATGAAGCAGGCGCTGCGGCAAGTGAAGCCGACCGAGTTTGAAGATATCGTCGTCACGATGTCGCTTTATCGCCCTGGACCGATGCAGTTCATCGAGACGTATGCCAAACGCAAGCACGGGATGCCGTACAAGCCGGTCCATCCGATCGTTGGCGAAGTGATGGAGACGACTAAAGGCGTGCTCGTCTACCAAGAACAAGTCATGAAGTTATTGCGCGAACTCGCCGGATATTCATACGCCGAGGCCGATTTGATTCGTCGAGCCATCGCTAAAAAGGATATGGCCGCCATCGAGGTCGAGAAAACCCGTTTTTTGGAGAAGACGGCGGAGTACGACACGGATTCGATGCGACAAGTGTTCTCATGGATTGAAAAATTCGCAGGCTACGGGTTCAACCGGTCGCACGCCGTCGCCTATAGTTTGATCAGTTATCGATTAGCGTATGTGAAAGCACACTTTGAACGCATTTTTTATCTCGTGACGTACGATAAGACGAATCAACTCGTGCGTATGCTAAGGAAAGGGAAAATCCCCGTCTATCCTCCTGACGTCTTGCACGGGAAAGCGGGAGCGTCTCTAGAAGGTCCGGGAGTCCGTCTCGGCCTCAAGGCGATTCAAGGATTGACGAAGCGGGACGTGGAACGATTGATTGAGCATCACGATCAGTTCACCGATGTGAAACGACTCGTGGAACTGATCGACTGGGGAACGAAAGATCAGTTGAAATTGCGCCGTCTGCTCGGTTCCGGGGCGTTAGACCGCATGTACCACGGGGAGCGGAGCCGGGCTTTCCGGGCCGTGGAACGCTTGCGGGAAGAGGCGGGGACACATCTGCTCCCGGATGAACTGTCGGCCCTCGGTTTGAAACGGACCGAGACGCCGGAACCGAATTGGTCGGAAGAAGAACGCGAGGCGCTCGGGACGTGGATCGTCCACTCACCTTTGACGACGGTGGCACCCCTTCAAGTGGACACGTCCACAATCGAGGAAGTGTTGCGCGGCGACAGAGGGTTCATCGTCGTCTACGTCGATGCGATCCGGACGTTCAAGACGAAGAAAAACGAGGAGATGGGTGTCGCCATGGTCGATGACGGGGTCTCGCAAGATGAGGTCGTCATCTTCCCGCGCGTGTTCGCAAACTACGCACGCTCGCTCTATGTCGGGAACGTCCTGTTGCTCGAGGTTCATCCAAACGAGCGGGACGGGCGGATTCAACTCGTCGTGGAGCGGGTGCGGCCGTTAAATGGTCAAGCGTTGTTCGTCCGGCTTCGCCGTGAAGCGTTCGCCGAGCTCGAAGAACTCCTTCATACAGCAAGTGGGGACGTCCCGGTGATTTGTCGCTTCTCCGACTCAAAAGAGGTGAAGCAATTGGCGTCTGCTTACTCGGTCAATCCAACGGAATCCTTCATGACCGCTTTGAAGAGCCGGTTCGGGGAAGCGGACGTCGTCTTGAAGCGGGTCGATTCAAAAACGTCCGGCGCGGGAACTAGTACCAAGTCATAAAAAGTGGTATAATCTGTTTGATTGGTCTGACCACTTTAAAGAGAATGCCATCCGAAAAGGAGTTGAACGGTCAGATGCATGGAAAATACGCATCCTCATTTCACGAAAACATTTCTAAAATTAGATCGTTGATCGTTCAGGCATCGCTCGCGCCGGGCGACCGTCTTCCATCCGAACGTGAACTGGCCGAGACGCTTTCAATCAGCCGCGCTTCGGTCCGAGAGGCGCTTCGGGCCCTCAGCTTTCTTGGGATCGTGGAGACGCGTCACGGGGGCGGGACGTTTTTGTGCGAGCAAGATCGGCACCGCTACATCGAGATCTTGTCTGAGTTTATCGTCACGAAACAGACGAAAGCGTCCGACATTGTCGACATGTTACGGTTGCTTGAGCGCCTTGCGTTCTCTGAAGTCGAGCCGACACCGGAGCGGGTCAAGCTGCTCGAAGCGAACTTGGCGAATGATCGCGAGTTCCGTCAACAGCTGATTCTAGGCCTAGGCAATGAGCTTTTCATTCGAATTTGGAGTGAAGTGAACCGATTTTATGACGGGACGGACGCAGGTGAACTGTATACGATCGAGGAACGAACACAATTATTGGAGATGTGGCGCAAGGTGAGGATGCCGGAATGAACGAGGGGGAAGCGATGACTGCTTTTTTCAAGAAACCAAAACGATACATGCCGTTGCGTCAACGAGAACCGAAAATTGACGCACCACAAGGTTTGATGACGAAATGTCCATCCTGTAAATATATGCATTATACGAAACAATTGAACGAACATCATAAAGTGTGCGATTGTGGCTACCATTTCCCGCTCAGTGCAGATGAGCGGATTCGATTGCTCACTGATGAGAACTCATTCGTGAAATTTGCTGGACCGCGCGTGAAAGAAAACCCGCTCGATTTTCCAGATTATGAAGAAAAATTAAAAAAAGACAGGGAACGAACTGGGATTGAAGAGGCGATTGTCTGCGGCAGGGGAATGATCTCTGGCCGTCACGCCGTCATCTGTGTCATGGACGCGCGCTTCCGGATGGGATCAATGGGAGCTTACGTTGGGGAAGCGATCGCTTCAGCCGTTCGGACCGCGACTGCGGAACGATTACCTGTCGTGTTGTTCACCGCTTCAGGCGGTGCGCGCATGCAAGAAGGGATGGTCAGCCTCATGCAGATGGCGAATACGTCCATCGCGCTCAAGCAACATGACGAGGCCGGCTTGCTGTATATCGCCTACTTGACCCACCCGACGACAGGTGGCGTCTCGGCTAGTTTTGCCATGCTCGGTGACTTGAACGTCGCCGAACCGGGTGCGTTGATCGGCTTCGCCGGACGGCGGATCATTGAACAGACGATTCGCGAAAAATTACCAGACAACTTCCAAACGGCTGAGTTCTTGCTAGAGGCTGGTCAACTCGATGCCGTCGTTCATCGTGAACAGATGCGTTCGTTCTTAAAGAACATCATCGATTTACATGACGGGGGGGCACATCATGTTTGACTCAACGAAAGAATTGAACGAACAACTCGTGAAATTGCGCGAGATGGCGGAAACGAAAGGAATCGACCTATCCCGGGAGATCCGCCATCTCGAGACGAAGCTCCACCGATTAGAAAAAGACAATTATGGGAATATGAAACCGTGGGATCGCGTGCAATTGGCACGGAACCCGAAACGGCCGACGACGCTCGACTATATCGATCAGCTGTTCCCAGATTTTATTGAACTGCATGGCGACCGACATGGATATGACGATGCGGCGATCGTCGCGGGGATTGCCACGCTCGACGGTGTCCCGGTGACAATCATCGGCCATCAACGCGGCCGTAATACGAAAGAGAACATGTTGCGAAACTTTGGCATGCCTCATCCGGAAGGGTATCGCAAAGCGTTACGGTTCATGAAGCAGGCCGAGAAGTTCAACCGGCCGGTCATCACGTTCATTGACACGAAAGGTGCTTACCCGGGTAAGGCGGCCGAAGAACGTGGACAAAGCGAGGCGATCGCACGCAACTTGTTTGAGATGGCGACGTTGAAAGTCCCAATCGTTTCTGTCGTCATCGGCGAGGGCGGTTCTGGTGGAGCGCTCGGCATCGGTGTCTGCGACCGGCTGCTCATGCTCGAGAACAGCACGTACTCGGTCATCTCGCCAGAAGGTGCTGCGGCACTGCTTTGGAAAGACGCGAAACTGGCGGAACGGGCCGCTGAAACGATGAAGATTACAGCACAAGATTTGCTCGATTTAGGGATTGTCGATGAGATTGTAACGGAAGTGTTTGGCGGAGCCCACATCGATGTGTCACTACAGTCTTCGCTCTTGAAGCCTGTATTAACACAGCACGTCAATGAGTTGGTGAAACGCTCGCGCGATGAGTTGCTGCAAGGGCGCGCTGCCAAATATCATCAAATTGGCACATTTGGCTCGTGAAAACGGTAACAACCGCTTGAGGTTCACGTTAAACCACTCACGAAATGACTGCTTTCGACGGTACCCCATGCATTTTTTTCACATACTTGTGTTGTAAAACAAAGGTCAGACATGGTATTTTTATTTCAGATTTCGTTAAAACACATAAGAGGTGAGTGACGTGAATTTAAGACGAATTGCGGTATTGACAAGTGGGGGAGACGCCCCCGGAATGAACGCTGCAGTCCGTGCAGTGACCCGAAAAGCAATTTTTGAAGGTCTAGAAGTGTACGGTGTGTATAACGGCTATCAAGGTTTGATTGAAGGCGATCTCGTTGAGTTGAACCTAGGTTCAGTCGGCGACATCATTCAACGCGGAGGAACGTTCTTACGTTCTGCCCGTTGCCCAGAGTTTAGAACTGAAGAAGGCCGGGCTAAAGCGGTCAAACAGTTGAAGAAATACAACATCGATGCGCTCGTTGTCGTAGGCGGAGACGGTTCTTACCGTGGAGCTCAGAAGTTGACGGAACTTGGTTTCCCGACAATCGGGCTGCCTGGTACGATCGACAACGATATCCCGGGAACGGACGCGACGATCGGATTTGACACAGCGCTCAACACGGCGCTCGATGCGATCGACAAGATTCGTGACACTGCTTCTTCACATGAACGTACGTATGTCATTGAAGTGATGGGTCGCGACGCGGGTGACATCGCTCTTTACGCCGGTCTTGCCGGTGGAGCGGAGTCGATCCTCGTCCCAGAACGTCCTGAAGACTTGAGTGCGATTGTTGAGCGGATCAACCATGGTGTTGCCCGCGGCAAGAAACACTCGATTGTCGTCGTTGCTGAAGGAGCTGGCAGTGCCGAAGAGATTGGTAAACTCATTGCTGAGCAGACAAACTCGGAAACACGTGTCACAATCCTTGGACATATCCAACGTGGTGGTTCACCAACTGCCGCCGACCGCGTGCTTGCTAGCCGGATGGGCGCTTACGCCGTTGAAATCCTGTTAGAAGGCAAAGCTGGACGGGTCGTTGGAATCCGTGGTGGTAAAATGATGGACCTCGATATCGACGAGGCGCTCGACCATAACAAGCATACGCTTGACATGAAGTTGATCGACCTGTCGAACCAACTTTCGATTTAACGAGTGACAGTGAACTCCACAGAGACGGGATCAGGTCAATCGACCCCCCGTTTTCTGTGTGTAAATGTAATACATCCCCTAGGAGGTTTTTATTTATGCGTAGAACGAAAATTGTATGTACGATCGGACCAGCTTCAGAGAAGCTTCTCCCAGAAATGATTGAAGCTGGAATGAACGTGGCTCGCCTTAACTTCTCACACGGTGACTACGAAGAGCACGGAGCACGTATCCGCGACATCCGTGAAGCATCACGCGTCGCAGGCAAAATCGTGACTGTCCTTCTCGATACGAAAGGTCCTGAAATTCGGACGCATACGTTCGCAGACGGAAAGGCACTCCTTGAAAAAGGGAAAGAAGTGACAATCGTCTCAACAGAAGAAATCGTCGGAACGAAAGACCGTTTCTCGGTCACGTACGAAGGCTTGTTCGACGACGTCGAAGTCGGTTCTAGCATCATGCTCGATGACGGACTCATCGGTCTCCGTGTCGTCGAAAAACTTCCGAACCGCGATCTTCGTTGCATCATCGAAAACGAAGGCGTCATCAAGACGAAGAAAGGTGTAAACTTGCCGAACGTCAAAGTTAACCTTCCTGCCTTAACAGACAAAGATATCGCGGACATCGAGTTCGGTATCTCGCAAGATATCGACGTGATCGCGGCTTCATTCGTACGTCGTGCGTCTGACGTCGTCGCCATTCGTCAACTTCTCGAGAAGCACGATGCGTCGCACATCAAGATTTACCCGAAAATTGAAAACCAAGAAGGTGTCGATAACATCGACGAAATCTTGTCTATCTCTGACGGCTTGATGGTTGCTCGTGGTGACCTCGGTATCGAGATCCCAACTGAAGAAGTCACACCGGTACAAAAAGAATTGATCAAGAAGTGTAACGACCTCGGTAAGCCGGTCATCACAGCGACACAAATGCTTGACTCGATGCAACGCAACCCGCGTCCGACACGTGCGGAAGCGTCTGACGTTGCCAACGCCATCCTCGATGGTACGGATGCGGTCATGCTCTCAGGTGAGACGGCTGCAGGGGACTACCCAATCGAGTCAGTTCAAATGCAAGCAGCGATCGCTGTTCGTACTGAACGTATGCTTGACTACAAAAACTTGCTCAAAGATCGTCAAAAACGGAGTGAGCATACGGTAACGGATGCGATCTCACAAGCGGTTGCCCATACGGCAATCAACTTGAACGCGAAAGCGATCTTGACGCCAACACAATCAGGTTATACGGCTGCCCGTACGGCGAAATATCGTCCGGAAGCAAACATTATCGCGGTGACTGAATCAGAGCGCGTCGCTCGTCAGTTGAACCTCGTTTGGGGCGTATACCCGATCGTTGCTGACACGATGCCGAACAACACGGATGAAATGTTGGTTCAAGCATCTGAAGCAGCTCGTCACGCTGGACTCGTCACAGACGGCGACCTCGTCGTCATCTCAGCAGGTATTCCGGCAGCGACTTCTGGTACGACGAACATGATGAAAATTCATATCGTCGGACACGCTCTTGCAAACGGACGCGGCATCGGTGAGCGCGGCCTCGTCGGAGAAGTCGTCGTTGCGAACAACGCAGACGAAGCGAACGCTAAAGCAAAAGACGGCATGATCCTCGTGGCACCGTTCACTGACAAAGAAATGATGCCAGCGATCGAAAAAGCAGCCGGCATCATCACAGAAGACGGTGGATTGACGAGCCATGCTGGCATCGTTGGACCATCGCTCCGTAAACCGGTCATCGTCGGTGTTGAGTCTGCAACGTCTACGTTCCGTGACGGACAGATGATCTCGATCGACCCGCTTACTGGAAAAATTTATAACGCGTAATCGAATACAATCGAACCGACCTTCTCATGAGGTCGGTTCTTTTTCCATTCAGAAAGAGGGATGAATCATGGGTGCTTATTTATTTCTGCTATTACTCGTCTTGATCGGCGTGATTTCCCATAATCAATCGGTCATAATCGCGAGCAGTGTACTCTTAATCATTAAAGCAATCGGCTTCGGTGACCAGCTGTTCCCGACGCTCGCCGCAAAAGGGATCCATTGGGGTGTGACGATCATCACGATCGCCGTCCTCGTCCCGATCGCGACCGGAGACATAGGTTTTAGAGAATTGTGGAATAGTATTAAAGGACCGGTCGGCATCGTTGCCTTTTCGTCCGGTATCTTCGTCGCCCTCGCCGCCGCCCAGGGCGTGCAACTGATGCGTGTCGATCCGGTCGTGACGACGGCATTGCTCGCAGGCACCATTCTCGCGGTCGGATTCATGAAAGGCGTTCCGGTCGGTCCACTCGTTGGTGCCGGGATTGCCGCACTCATTTTAGGGGGATATAACCTTATCGAGAAGTGGGTTTGACATTTTTTTACGCCTGGATACGCTTACATTTCTTTTTTTCAGTAAATTGTTTATACTAGACGAAGGACAGGGTGGCGCGAACTCGATACGTGCTGGGGAGATTTATCGAACCCCCACCCTTATTCCCTACAAACAGACTGTATGATGCGGTCGACTACTTTCAAAGACTGAGGGGGAGTTATTAATGTCAACAACTAAAGGGTTAGAAGGAATTGTGGCAGCGGCCTCAAAAGTCAGTTCGATCATTGACGGACAATTGACTTATGGAGGATACACAATCGATGACTTGGCAGACCATGCCACGTTTGAAGAAGTCGTCTTTCTATTATGGAACGACCGCCTTCCGAAGGCAGATGAATTAACGAAACTCTCAGCAGCGCTCGTTCAAGAAGCGAAGTTGCCAGAAGACGTCATCGCGACACTCGAGCGGGCACCAAAGTCTGCGAACGCGATGGCCACGATTCGCACGGCACTCTCTCAACTCGCGCTGTACGATGAAGAGGCTGAAGACATGAGCGAAGAGGCAAACATGCGTAAAGCGATTCGTCTTCAAGCACAAATCGCGACGATCGTGACTGCTTTCGCGCGGTTACGAAAAGGTAAGCAACCGATTGCGCCGAAGCAAGGCTTGTCGTATGCAGCCAATTTCTTATATATGTTGAACGGGGAAGAGCCGAATGAAGTCGCCGAGACGACGATCGACAAGGCGCTCATTCTTCACGCCGACCATGAGCTGAACGCTTCGACGTTCACAGCCCGTGTCTGCGTAGCGACTCTCTCAGATATGTATTCTGGTGTGACAGCAGCGATGGGCGCACTCAAAGGTCCACTTCACGGTGGCGCCAACGAGGCAGTCATGAAGATGCTTCACGAAATCGGTTCGGTCGACAAAGTCGAAGACTACGTACGCGGCAAGTTCGAACGCCGTGAGAAGATCATGGGCTTCGGTCACCGTGTTTATAAGGACGGTGATCCGCGTGCGAAACACTTGAAAGAGATGAGTCGCCAACTGACGGCTCAAATCAATGAGCCACACTGGTACGAGATGTCTGAGAAGATCGACCACCTCGTCGAGACTGAAAAAGGGCTAAAACCGAACGTCGACTTCTACTCGGCTTCGACGTACTATGCGCTCGGTCTTGACGAAGAGCTGTTCACGCCGATCTTCGCGGTCTCGCGGATGTCAGGCTGGATCGCACACATCCTCGAGCAATACGCCGACAACCGTCTCATTCGTCCGCGTGCCGAGTACGTAGGCGAAACGAATCGTTCATACGTACCGGTAAACGAGCGTTAATTGACGCATCATTCGAAGATTGCGTCACAATTTAGACATAAACTTTGGTAAACTAACAGATGACGTAGGTCGGCGCTCGCGTCGGCCTACATAAATGTACTTAGGGGGATTCATATGTCAACACAAGGTCAAAAGATTACAGTAGAAAACGGTGCACTCAACGTACCAAACGTACCAACGATTCCATTCATCATCGGAGATGGAACAGGCCCAGACATCTGGAACGCTGCAGTCCGCGTCTTTGATGCAGCTGTCGAGAAAGCATACGGCGGCGAGAAGAAGATCGAATGGAAAGAAGTGTTCGCTGGCGAGAAGGCGTTCAACAAAACGGGTGAGTGGCTCCCTAACGAGACGCTCGACGAGATCCGTGAATATTTGATTGCCATCAAAGGACCGCTCACGACACCGGTCGGCGGCGGAATCCGTTCACTCAACGTTGCGCTCCGTCAAGAACTCGACTTGTACACGTGCTTGCGTCCTGTCCGTTACTTCACTGGCGTCCCGTCACCGGTCAAGCGTCCTGAAGACACAGACATGGTCATCTTCCGTGAGAACACAGAAGATATTTATGCAGGGATCGAATACGCTTCAGGCAGCGACGAAGTGAAGAAGTTGATCACGTTCTTGAAAGAAGAGATGAACGTCAACAAGATCCGTTTCCCAGAAACATCGGGCATCGGCATCAAGCCGATCTCGTCAGAAGGGACGAAACGTCTCGTTCGGGCATCGCTCGAATATGCGATCGCGAACAACCGTAAATCGCTCACGCTCGTCCATAAAGGAAACATCATGAAGTTCACAGAAGGCGCCTTCAAAAACTGGGGATATGAACTCGCAGAAGAAGAGTACGGCGACAAAGTGTTTACATGGGCCCAGTACGACCGCATCAAAGAAGAGTCAGGCGAAGCTGCTGCGAACGAAGCGCAATCGAAAGCGGAAGCGGAAGGCAAGATCATCGTGAAAGATTCAATCGCTGATATCTTCCTCCAACAAATCTTGACTCGTCCGCGTGAGTTCGACGTCGTCGCGACGATGAACTTGAACGGTGACTACATCTCGGACGCTCTCGCTGCTCAAGTCGGTGGAATCGGGATCGCACCAGGTGCGAACATCAACTACGTGACAGGACATGCCATCTTCGAAGCGACACACGGTACGGCACCGAAGTATGCCGGTCTTGACAAAGTCAACCCGTCATCTGTCATCTTGTCAGGTGAGATGATGCTCCGTCACATGAACTGGAACGAAGCGGCTGACCTCATCGTTCGTTCGATGGAGAATACAATCGCATCGAAAGTCGTCACATACGACTTTGCCCGTCTCATGGACGGCGCGACAGAAGTGAAATGTTCAGAGTTTGCGGATGAACTGATCAAAAACATGTAAGTAGCACTCAAGTTTGGACTAAACCAAGGGGGAGAGCACAATGATTCGTCGCAACAAGATTTCTGTTATCGGTAGCGGATTCACGGGGGCCACGACGGCACTATACTTGGCTCAAAAAGAGTTAGGAGACGTCGTCCTTCTCGACATGCCAGAGTCTGAGAACCCGACGAAAGGAAAAGCGCTCGATATGCAAGAAACGGCGCCGATTCAAGGATTTGATTCGTTGATCACCGGGACGGCGGATTACGCCGATACGGCTAATTCGGACATCGTCGTCATCACGGCTGGTATCGCCCGCAAGCCGGGCATGAGTCGGGACGACCTCGTCACGACGAACGCTAGCGTCATGCGGTCGGTCACGAAAGAGATTGTCAAGTATTCGCCTGATGCGATCTTGATCGTCTTGACGAACCCGGTCGATGCGATGACGTATACGGTGTTCAAAGAGTCGGGCTTCCCGAAAGAGCGCGTCATCGGCCAGTCCGGTGTGCTCGACACGGCTCGGTTCCGGACGTTCGTCGCATCGGAGTTGAACGTCTCTGTGAAAGACGTGTCCGGGTTCGTCCTCGGCGGTCACGGCGACGACATGGTGCCGCTCATCCGCTATTCGTACGCAGGAGGCATCCCGCTCGAGAAGTTGTTGCCGAGTGAACGCATCGACGCGATCGTCGCGAGAACGCGTAAAGGCGGCGGTGAGATCGTCCAACTCCTTGGCAACGGTTCGGCATACTACGCGCCGGCCGCGGCCATCGTCGAGATGGTGGAAGCGATTTTAAAAGATCAACGCCGCATTTTACCGGCCATCACGTATCTTGATGGAGAGTATGGCTTCCGTGATCTCTATCTTGGTGTGCCGACGGTTCTCGGTGCGAACGGGATCGAGCGTGTGCTCGAACTTGACCTGACGGACGAAGAAAAAGCCGCGCTCAAGCGCTCGGCTGACTCGGTCCGTTCCGTCTTGAACGTTCTAACTTGAAAGAAAGTCTAGTCTGCGTCGCAGGCTAGACTTTTTTTGTTGGATTCGTTTTTCTTTCAAGCGTGCTAAACTAGAGATAGACAGTGGATTTGTTTTGTTTTTGTAAAGAATTGCTTTGAAGTTGGTCGCGAGTGGGATTGATTTGTAAAATAGGTAGTGTAAACGACTGAACAGATAGATTCGAGGAGGAACTAGTGTGGCCGATAAAGTAATTGTTGTTGATGACGAAGTGTCGATTGCGACGTTATTAAAATTTAATTTAGAACAAGCCGGATTTGAGGTCGAGACGGCCCATGATGGAAAAGCGGGGCTTGAATTAGCCGAGAAACAAGACGCGGTGTTGATCATCCTCGACTTGATGTTGCCGGAGATGGACGGACTTGAAGTATGTAAACGGCTGCGCCAACAAAAAGTGAACACGCCGATCTTAATGTTGACGGCGAAAGACGACGAGTTCGATAAAGTGCTCGGTCTCGAACTTGGTGCTGACGACTATTTGACGAAACCGTTCAGCCCGCGCGAAGTCGTGGCCCGGGTCAAAGCAATTTTGCGCCGGTCAGGCCCACAGGAAACGCCGACGGTCGACGCCGATGTCATCGAAATCGGGGACGTCAAAATCATCGCTTCGAACTATGAGGTCTTCAAAAAAGGCGAACGTCTCGAATTGACGCCGAAAGAGTTTGAACTGCTGGCTTATCTCGCCAAAAACAAAGGTCGTGTGTTGACGCGTGATCAACTGCTGTCAGCCATTTGGAACTATGATTTTGTCGGCGATACGCGCATCGTCGACGTCCATATTAGTCATTTGCGTGAGAAAATTGAGCCGGTGACGAAGAAGCCGACGTACATCAAGACGATTCGAGGCCTCGGTTATAAGATGGAAGAACCGATGCCTGAATGAAGACGTATCGCTCGCGTTTTTTGACGACACTCATCCTGCTCGTGACGGGCGTGTTGCTGACACTCGGGATCGTGCTCGGTCAACTGTTCAAAGATTTCTATTTGGACTCGGAGCGCGACCGGTTGAAAGAAGATGCCCAACTCGCCGCCTTGTATTTGGACGGGGGTGAGCTTGAGGCGATTCGCGACTACGTTCGACAAATCGATGATGAGAGCAGTTTCGACATCTTGCTGTTGAACCGCCGGATGGAAGTGATCGCCGGCACGCCGTTCCGCGTCGGAGCGTTCGAATACCGGATTGACGCCGACACGATTCCGGCTAACGGTGCGTTCGGAAACGCGACACGCGACGATTTGATCCAGTTCACGAAACCGATCGAACTGTCGACCGGTGAAACGGTCTACCTTAGCTTCATCCGCTATATTTCTGACTTAGAGGGTGTCTACAACCGGATTTGGCTGACGGTCGCGCTCGCATTGTTCTTCTCATTCTTCCTCATTCTATTCGTCCTCCACAATCTGACGAACCAGTTCATCCGGCCAATCGATGAGGCGACGATCGTGTTACGCGAACTTGCAGACGGGAATTACCGGGCCCGTGTGTATGAACTGCGCAACGATGAAGAGACGGGAAGCCTGGCCGGGTCGATCAACGTCCTCGCCCGTAACTTAGAGACGATCTCGCTCGGGGAGTCGGTGCAGCGGGCAAGGCTCGAGTCACTGATCGAGTATATGGGAGCCGGTCTGTTGCTCGTCGATGAACGCGGGATCGTCACGCTCGTCAACCGGTCGTACCGGGATATGTTCCAATACGACGATTTGATGATCGGCCAGTTTTACCATGGCATTTTACCGAGTCCGGACGTCGAGACGTTGATCGAGGACGTCTATTTGACAGAAGAGCCGCACCGTCGCCAGCTATCGATTCGAATCGGGTTCAATCAGAGAACGTATATGGTGTCAGCTGCCCCGATCTTTAGCGATACCGGCATGCTGCGCGGGACGACTCTATTGTTTAACGACATCTCCGAACTGAAACGGCTTGAGAAAATGCGGAAAGATTTCGTTGCGAACGTGAGCCATGAATTGAAGACGCCGCTCACTTCGATCAGAGGCTTCAGTGAGACGTTACTCGACGGGGCGAAAGAAGTGCCCGAGTTGCGCGATCAATTTTTGGATATCATCCAAAAAGAAGCGACACGCATGCAAATGCTCGTCGAGGACTTGCTCGAACTGTCGCGGCTCGAGCAGGAAAATTTCCACTTGGAGTTCACGCCTGTCCAACTCAATCAGCTCGTCGAAGAGGTGTGTCTCGTCTTAAGCCAGAAGGCGGAGCAAAAATCAATCCATCTTGAAGCACATCACGAAGGCGACGTCGTCTTGCAAGCGGACTTGAATCGGATCAAGCAAGTCATCTTGAACCTCGTCGCGAACGCGATCAACTATTCGCCAGAAGGCAGCCAGGTCGAGATTACGGTCGAGAAGCGGGAGACGACGGCACGCTTGATCGTCAAAGACGACGGGATCGGCATCGCTCCAAAAGAAGTGAGCCGTATATTCGAACGGTTTTACCGGGTCGACAAGGCCCGGAGCCGGAATTCTGGAGGGACCGGCCTTGGCCTCGCCATCGTCAAGCACATCGTCGATCTTCATCATGCGACGATCCATGTCGACAGCGACGAAGGCGTTGGGACGACGTTCACAATCGAATTCCCGCTCAATTAACAAGGAATTTATGTCGAGTTCACACGACCTTTACAAACAGATGCTACTCTATTGATGAGACCTCTTCATCATCTCGTATCCCGGCCGGTGCTCATCTCCACTCGGTCGAGAAGATTGACCCTTTTCTAGTACTTAGAAAAGGGTCTTTTTTTTCGAACGCATGTGCCCGTATGATATGATGGATACAGAAGAGAATGGAGGTTGGACGATGAATAAATTACTGCTTCTCGATGGAAACTCACTGACGTATCGTGCGTTTTTCGCGTTGCCTCCGATGACGGATGCATCGGGACGAAACACGAACGCGGTATATGGGTTCACGATGATGCTTTTAAAATTGATGGAAGACGAGCAACCGACGCATTTCGCGGTCGCATTCGATGCGTCGAAGAAGACGTTCCGCCACGATACATATGCGGACTATAAAGGTGGGCGACAGAAAACACCAGGTGAGCTCCGCGAACAGTTCCCAATCGTTCGTGAACTGTGTGAGGCGTTCGGGATCAAAGTGCTCGAGCTCGATCAATATGAGGCTGATGACATAATCGGGACACTTTCGAAAAACGAGGCGTTCGAACAAGTCACGGTCGTCACGGGTGATAAAGATTTACTTCAACTGATCGATCAGCGAGTCACCGTCTACTTAACGAAACGTGGCATCACTGACGTCGAGACGATGGACGAGGCGGCGTTCCACGAACGTTACGAGGGCTTGGCACCTCGCCAAATGATCGATCTCAAAGGGCTGATGGGCGATAAATCCGATAACATCCCGGGAATTCCGGGTGTCGGCGAGAAGACGGCACTCAAGTTGCTGTCAAATTATGGATCGGTCGAAGGGCTGTATGAACATACACATGAATTAAAAGGGAAGCAAAAAGAAAAAGTCGAGGCGAACGAGCAAGAAGCTCGAATGTCAAAACAACTCGCGACGATCCATATGGACGTCCCGATTGACGTCAGTGTGGATGACTTACAGTTCCATCCGTATGACGCGGCGAAAGTCAAACCGTTGTTCATGAGCCTTCAGTTCAAATCACTGGTCAGTAAGCTGAACACTGATGCGACGACGGAAGAGGCGGCAGAAGCGCGAGACGTGACGCACGTCGGCATCGAACAGCAAGATTTGACGGAAGCCTCCCTGTTTATCGAACAGTTGCGGGACGACTATTTCGAAGACGACATCATCGGTGTGGCGATCGCATCGAAAGTCGGTGTGACCGTCGGTGATATGTCGTTGTTAGACGTACCGGACGTGAAGGCTTGGCTAGCGGACGAGACCCGGAAAACGATCTGTTTGGACGCCAAACAGACGATCATTCAATTGAAACGGAACGAATTGATACTTCGCGGCTACGAAGACTTGCTCGTCGCCGGTTATTTGCTCAACTTGTCTGGAGGAACGACGCTCGATTCAATCGCCGCGCACTTCGATTACGCGTTGCCTGAAGACGAGGCCGTCTACGGGAAAGGAGCGAAACTCCACGTGCCGGAACAAGCGGTGCTCGACCAACATCTCGGCGAGAAGGCGATGGCTATCTTCACGTTGTTCGCGAAAGTCATTCCGGAAATCGACGAAAACGAGCAGACGTCACTTTATCAAGATTTAGAACGTCCGCTCGCCTCGGTGCTCGCGGAAATGGAATGGGCCGGGATTCACGTCGACGT
The DNA here is from genome assembly GCF_001816105.1 of Exiguobacterium sp. SH31. Classification (NCBI taxonomy): domain Bacteria; kingdom Bacillati; phylum Bacillota; class Bacilli; order Caryophanales; genus Exiguobacterium; species Exiguobacterium sp. SH31. Next base: position 3,155 of record NZ_LYTG01000020.1, on the reverse strand, counting down.
GGCGACGCTTCAAGCGATGGAAACCGATCTCAGGGACCGCCTCAATCAGCTCGAGACAGAAATTCACGCGTTGGCCGGCGAGTCGTTCAATATCAATTCGCCGAAACAGCTTGGCGTCATCTTGTTTGAGAAGTTGGCACTCCCACCCGTGAAGAAGACGAAAACTGGATACTCGACGGCGGCCGACGTGTTAGAGAAGCTAGCGCCGCTCCATCCGATCGTCGAACATATCATGCATTACCGTGAGCTCGGAAAACTGCAGTCGACGTACGTCGAAGGGTTGCAAAAAGTCATCAAAGCGGACGGTAAGATTCATACACGCTACACGCAGACGCTCACACAGACAGGGCGACTGTCATCGGTCAATCCGAACTTGCAAAACATCCCGATTCGGCTCGAGGAAGGACGCCGGATCCGTAAGGCGTTTACGGCAAGTGAGCCGGGCTGGGTGCTGTATGCGGTCGACTACTCGCAGATCGAGCTCCGGATCATGGCGCATATGTCGCAAGACGCGAAGATGCTCGAGGCGTTTTTAAATGACGAAGATATTCATACGTCGACGGCGGCGAACGTGTTCCGCGTCGCCAAAGAAGAAGTGACGTCGCTCATGCGGCGTCAAGCGAAGGCGGTCAACTTCGGGATCATCTATGGCATCAGTGATTATGGATTGTCGCAAAACCTCGGCATCAGCCGGAAAGAAGCGCAGACGTTCATCGACACGTACTTTGAGCAGTTCCCTGGTGTGAAGCGCTTCATGGATGCCGCCATCGAGCGGGCGCGGGAACACGGATATGTCGAGACGATGCTCAAACGACGTCGTAACATCCCGGACATCCATTCACGCAACTTCAACTTGCGCGGCTTTGCCGAGCGGACGGCTATTAATACGCCGATTCAAGGGACAGCGGCGGATATTATTAAAAAAGCGATGATCGACGTCGATACGGCGCTTCAGGCATCGGGTCTGCAATCAAAACTATTGCTTCAAGTTCACGATGAACTCATCTTTGAAGGACCGCTTGCTGAGACGTCCGCGCTTGAAAAACTTGTGAAACAAGCGATGGAACATACGATCACACTCGATGTCCCGCTTCGGGCGGACGGCTCGTTCGGTGAGACGTGGTTCGACACGAAATAAAGTAAAGGAAGGAAATCGATATGCCAGAATTACCAGAAGTAGAGACGGTCTGTCGCCGACTGCGACCGTTCGTCTCCGGAAAAACGATTCAAGACGTCGATGTACGCGACGCGAAAATCATTCGCGGACATGAGGCCGATGTATGGATCCAACAGTTGATCGGCGAGACGATGGTCGACGTCGAGCGGCGCGGCAAGTTCATTTTATTTAAATTGACGAACGGTTACCTCGTCTCTCATTTACGGATGGAAGGGAAATTTTTTCCGCACAGCGAAGCCGTCGATCCGGTCAAGCATACGCACGTCGTCTTCACGTTCACCGACGGTACGAGCCTGCACTATAACGACGTCAGGAAGTTCGGCACGATGGAACTTCGGACGAACGACGAGTTGTTCGTGACGCCGCCGTTGTCGCTGCTCGCGCTCGAGCCGTTCGACCCTGAAGTGACGGCCGAAACGTTGCACGCCCGTCTGAAACGGATGAACGTGAGAGCGATCAAGACGGCGTTGCTCGATCAATCGATTTTTGTCGGTCTCGGCAATATTTATGTCGACGAGACGTTGTTCCGGGCACGGATTCATCCGACCAGGCCAGCAGCCTCGCTTTCACTCACTGAAGTTGAGACCGTCCGTCAAGAAGCGGTCGCCGTGTTATTAGAAGCGATCGAGCGGGGCGGAAGTACGATCCGCAGCTATACGAATCCGGACGGGGCGGCTGGAACGTTTCAAGAGACGCTCTACGTCTACGGACAGACGGGTGAACCGTGTCACAATTGCGGTCGGCCGATTGAAAAGATGAAACTAGGCGGACGGGGGACGCATTACTGTCCGCACTGCCAACAGTAAGAGGTGGACACAATGTTGAAAATTGGTTTGACAGGCGGCATCGCGACAGGGAAGTCGACGGTGTCCCGCCTATTCCGACAACACGGGATCCCGATTATCGATGCCGACAAGATTGCCCGTACCGTCGTCGACCCTGGAGGTAAAGCTTATTCTGCTGTCCGAGAAGCGTTTCCGCGCTGTTTTGACGGTGAGCAGTTGAACCGGCCGGCGCTCGGTCGTGAGATCTTCCATGATGAGACGAAGCGGAAATTGTTGAATCAGCTCATGCATCCGGCGATCCGGGAAGAAATGCAGGAGCAGATGCATTCCTTTGCGGCAGCAGGGGAAGCTGTCGTCATCTTTGACATCCCGCTCTTGTTCGAAGGGACGATGCGTGACCTCGTCGATTATACGGTCGTCGTCTATTGCCGGGAAGAGATGCAGTTGATGCGTCTCATGGAGCGTAACGGCTTGACGAAAGAAGAAGCGCTCGCAAGGATCCACTCGCAAATGCCGATCGAAGAAAAGAAGCATCACGCTGACTTTTTAATCAACAACAACGGGGCGCTCGGGGACTTGTTGCCTCAAGTGACGCGTCTCGTCGAACAGTTTCAAGACATGAAAAAAGAAGGCGACTGACGCCTTCTTTTTTTTGTTCAGTTGAGCGGATCTGCGTCCGGTCGTCCTTTTTTCCATGTGTCGAAAATAGCGCGTCCGTCACTTGGATGTCCGTTCGAGTAATAAATCGGATAGAGCGAGAAGAACACATAATAAAACGAGAAATAGGCGAACTGATACGTGTAGAGTGTCGGTTCAATCTCCCGTCTCAGGATAAACCAGTTCACAATCAAGATACTCGATAGATTGAAAATCGACCCGCCCGCGTAGACGATACTCCTCGTCAAGCGATTACTGTATTTCAAGTCCGAGAATTGGCACCAGGCGTCATAGAAGTAGACGCGGTTAAACTGCAGGCGCCCGACCTTGAATAGCTTCTTCCCGGTCCCGATCTCCATATCGAGTGATCCCCCGAATATTTTTGCGAAGAAGAAATGACCGAATTGATGGATAATTGTCACAATCGGCAAGATGATGAAAAACGAGATGATAAATTTGTCTAAGTCTGTCCAATCAAACATATAACGTAGCTCCTTTCCAAGCTCTACACCAAATTTCCCTCTTTTTCAAAAACG
>NZ_LYTG01000019.1:0-5295 GCF_001816105.1 Exiguobacterium sp. SH31 | reverse complement strand
GTAAAAAAGTGATAAAAATGTGACAACATATAGTGAAAACGCTTCCATTTTTCCGTTATAATGGTGTCGTAACGCAGAAAAAAGGGGGAACTGGAATGGGGACGAAAGTTGCAATCAACGGGTTTGGACGAATCGGGAGAATGGTGTTTCGTAAATTGATGCTTGAAGGGCGTCACGACGTCGTGGCGATCAATGCGAGTTATCCGGCGGAGACGCTTGCTCACTTGATCAAACACGATACGGTCCATGGGCCGTTTGAGCTCACTGTTCGGGCGCATGGGGATACGCTCGTTGTCGACGGGAAACAGATTCGGTTAATCGCAGAGCGTGACCCGGAACGATTACCATGGAAAGAACTAGATGTCGAGATCGTCGTCGAGGCGACGGGGAAATTCAATTCGGACGTCGGGGCGCGCAAGCATTTGACGGCCGGGGCGCGGAAAGTCATTTTGACGGCGCCGGGAAAAGGCGACTTACGGACGATCGTGATGGGGGTCAATGATCGCGAGTATATGCCGGAGCAAGACCATATCATCTCAAACGCCTCTTGTACGACGAACTGCCTCGCACCTGTCGTCAAAGTGCTCGATTCGACGTTCGGCATCGAGACGGGACTCGTCACGACGGTACACGCCTACACGAACGACCAGAACAATATCGACAATCCACATAAAGATTTGCGTCGGGCCCGGGCTTGTGGCAGTTCGATTATACCGACTTCGACCGGGGCAGCCAAGGCGATCGGCCTTGTGCTTCCCGAGCTGCAAGGCAAGTTGAACGGGATGGCGCTCCGCGTCCCGACGCCGAACGTCTCGCTCGTCGATCTCGTCGTCGAGCTGCGTCGTGACGTCACGGCCGCCGAAGTGAACGAAGCGTTCGAACGGGCCGCTTACGGAGAAATGACCGGGATTCTCGGTGTCTCGAACGAACCGCTCGTCTCAATCGACTTTAATGGAGACGAGCGCTCCTCGATTATCGATGCGGATTCGACGATGGTGCTCGGTGGCAACCACGTCAAAGTGCTCGCTTGGTATGACAACGAATGGGGCTATTCGTGCCGCGTCGTCGATCTTTTGGATATGGTGGCGAGCTACCTGCAAATCGGCCAGCAAGAAACGCACGCCTAAGAAAATATATTTCACCAAAAATATTTTGATGAATTCAAATAAATAGCTTGTATCGACGTCCCAAACAGGATACACTCAATCTCGTGAACTTCAATTGGTCTGACAAACGCAACTTAAAGGGTTAGGACCTCTTAGGACTAACTTGCCCCCGTGGTTGTGGGCGATTCAGGCACAAAGTGAGTGATCATCAACTACTTTGAGACCATTGATGTAAAGGGGGATCCACTAATATGGATACTATGGGACGTCACATTATTACAGAACTTTGGGAGTGCAATCCCGACAAATTGAACGATATCGACTACATCGAGCGCTTGTTCGTCGATGCAGCACTTCGCTCGGGCGCTGAAGTCCGCGAAGTCGCTTTCCACAAATTCGCGCCGCACGGTGTGAGTGGAGTCGTTATCATTTCAGAATCACATTTAACGATTCACAGTTTCCCAGAGCATGGTTACGCATCAGTCGATGTGTTCACATGTGGGGACCGAATCGATCCAGCGACAGCTTCACAATACATTGCTGAAGGCTTAGAAGCGAAAGTTCGCGAAGACGTCAAACTTGACCGCGGTATGGGACCGATTCGTGTTCCAGAAGCACAAGTGGCGATCAGCAAATAATCCGATTGACCTTTTGAGGCTGGCCGATTTTCGGTCAGCCCTTTTAATTGTTTTGTTAAGTCGTTAATTTTGATATGCTTAACGTATATAAATTAGGTGTCGAGGTGGACAATGGGATTACTAGACAAGTTTCAAACACATATCCAAACGGATGATAAGCATAAAAATGAAGCGTTGCGCACGCGCTATTTCGCGACGTCGCCGAACGCGGTACTGACATGGTTAGATGAACGAATTAAAACGGAGGGGCAGACGGTGCGCCGAATCGACACCGAGCGAGGCGAGCTCGCCTTTAACGGGGACGGTTGGGACGCGTTGGCCACAGTCGTTCAAGTAGACGGAGGGCGGACCGCCGTCGATTTCACGATGAATCGTGAACAAATGCTCGGTCCGGACCTGAAACAAGTTGTCGCTACGTATTATGATGCTTTACAAAATAAGTTCCCGCTCCGTGCCATCGGGAATCAATCTGTCGAACGATAAGGAGGGCTGAGCATGCGTTGTCCTAAATGTGATCATAACGGAACGAGGGTGCTCGACTCCCGACCAGTCCAAGATTATTATTCGATTCGACGCCGTCGCGAATGTGAAAAGTGCGGCTATCGCTTCACGACATTTGAAACGGTTGAACAGACGCCGCTCATCATCGTCAAAAAGGACGGGAACCGCGAAGAGTTCAGTCGAGAGAAAGTTCTGCGCGGGATCATTCGCGCCTGTGAGAAACGACCGGTCACACTCGAGCAACTCGAGGGTGTGGTCACGAAAGTCGAGCAACAGTTACGGGCGCTCGGCCAGTCGGAGATCCCGAGTGAACAAGTCGGCGAACTCGTCATGAACGAACTCGCCCGCGTCGATGAAGTGGCGTACGTCCGCTTCGCATCGGTCTATCGACAGTTTAAGGACATCTCTGTGTTCTTTAAAGAGTTAGAGGATTTAATGAAGCAAGAAAAATCGACCAACTAAAGGGGCGGCCTTCTGGTCGCCTTTTTTCAGGGGAGAAACGTTATGGAAAAAGAACGGATTCTTTACGGGACTGATGAGCTATTGATCATGAGCACTGGGCTCATTGATCGCGAGTCTTATCAGTCACTTTATCATTTATATCAACCCGTCATCGGTGTGAAGGCGCTCGCGTTGTATCAAACGCTTTGGAGTGAATTGAAGCCGGGTAAAATGAAGTCGAACTATATATCACATAGCGCGTTGTGTGAAATGCTCGATTATTCAATCAACGAACTGGCGGACAGTCTATTCCGGCTCGAAGCGATCGGCCTCGTCCGGACGTACAAGACGAAAGACGCACGGCTGACGCAATACGTCTATCAACTGAGAGTTCCGCTCGCGCCCCACACGTTCCTAAACGATGGGCTGTTATCGAGTTTTCTCTTCTATAAAGTAGGAGAGGTACGATTCAAGCAGTTGCAAGGACGGTTCACCATCGACCCGTTACCGGCAGGCATCGTCGAAGTGACGAAAGACTTTAATGAAGTGTTCGACGTCAAAGGGGTCAACCAGATGGCGTTCACTCAAAAAAATTATGAGAAGCCGGACCGCGCCAAGATCGAGATCAACTATACGTTTGATATGGATATCGTCAAAAAACTGACGAACTTCCCGGTCGGCTTCTTCACGAAGAAGTTGGATGAAACGATCACAAAACTCGCGTACGTGTCACAAATTGACGAAGAAAAGATGGCCGAGATGTTGAAAGAGTATTTCGTTCATGAGGCATATCTGCCTCTGACTGAACAAGAGAAACGCGACGGTTGCCGCCAGATGATGTTGCAATTAAAGAGCAAACAGACACGGCATCGTAAAGTGAAGTCGAATGAGACAGAGAATGCGGAAGTCGGCGACTTGCATGACGTGAAAGTCATGGAAGAAACGCATCCAAGTCAGTACGTGTCAAAACTAAGAAAGACGGCACAACTTTCTAAGACGGACGAAAGACTTATTATAGAGATGGTTGATACAGTAGGGCTGAAACCGGGAATGATTAATGCCCTCTATTATCATATTATAGAGGTAGAAAAAAAAGAGATAAATCTTAACTACGTTCTTGGTGCTGCGGCTAACTGGAAAACGGCTGAATACGCCACAATTTCGGAAGCTTTAGAATCAGCAAAAAAACGTAAGGAACTTAATACTATTCGAGAAGAAAAAAAGAACAAACCGTGTCGAGAACCACTGTCGGTTCACGGAGGAAAGACAAGACCGAGTTGCCGAAATGGCTCGAAGACGATGCGAAAGAGCAACGGTCTTACGATCAGAAGCGCAAAGAGGCGCTCGAATCATCGGTGCCAGATGACGCGGAACTCGTCAAATTGTTGAATGAACTGAAAGAGAAAGGATGAGCGACATGGAACGGATCAATCAGACGCTCGCCCAGATGATGAACCGTAAAGAAGTGCGGGAAGCGTACGAGTCGATTCGCAGACGAACTCTCGAGCACCCTGGTGTCATTACATTTTTAAAGGCGCATCCAGAACTCGACGAGACGGCGATCGAAGTCGGATTTACGAAACTGAGCGAATATGCCGAGCAGATGGACGGGAAGAAACTTGTCGATGAACAAGCCGTCATCCCCGGGCATCAGCCGGTCCTTTATGTCGATCTCGGTCAAATTGCGATCCGCTATGAAGAGACGGTCGCTCACCGCCAGGCGAGACGTCAAAAAGAGATGGATCGAAAGTTCAAGAGCCTATTTTTACCGGAAGAAGTGCGGGAAGCGAGCTTTCAATCGTTTGATTATTCGGATGATGCCCGAAAGATCGCACTCCGTGAGGCGATGCGATTCGTCTCGGGGATGAAGACGCGTCAAAAAGTGAACGGTCTTTACTTGTACGGCAGTTTCGGGGTCGGGAAGACGTACTTGCTAGCCGCGATCGCCAACGAACTCAAAGTCGCCGATATCGAGACGATTTTAGTCCATGCTCCGGGATTCGTCTCGGAAGCGAAGCGGAAAATTCGTACCGATTCGTTCGATTCATTTTTGACCTCGTTCCAGCACGTGCCGATTTTGTTGATTGATGATATCGGCGCCGAGGCGATCAGCCCGTGGGTACGAGACGAACTGTTCGGGATTATTTTACAGTACCGCATGATGCATCGTCTGCCGACGCTCTACAGCTCAAACTTCAGCAGCGAAGAGCTCGAGACGCACTTCTCGATTGACGGCTCGCCGCAAAACAAGATGAAAGCACAGCGGCTCATGCAACGGATCTCGACGACGACGACACAGATCGAGCTGAAAGGCGAAAATCGTCGTCGGTAAAGGATTGTATTTCTCGAACGAGTTGACTATACTAATAACCATATAACTGATGCATAGAAGAGGATACGAGACATCGTCACGGGTTTCAAAGCGAAGGAAGAATGGTGAGAGCTTCCTAAACACGCCGATCGACTTACTCCCTCGGAGCACCGCACGGGTCAATCGTGCGGCGATTCACACTCGTTATCGTGTGTTCGAGCCAAGCTTACAGCTTGGGAACGAGGGTGGTACCACGAGAATCAAAGCTCGTCCCTTTCATAGGGATGGGCTTTTTTTA
>NZ_LYTG01000018.1:0-3482 GCF_001816105.1 Exiguobacterium sp. SH31 | reverse complement strand
ATTTTTTTTCAAATAGAGAGGGGAAGTTGACACATGATTCAATTGACATTTCCAGATGGGGCAGTCAAAGCGTTTGAAGCTGGTATCACAGCAGAAGAAGTAGCCGGTTCGATTAGCCCGGGTCTTCGTAAGAAAGCCATCGCCGCAAAAATCGATGGTGAACTGATCGATTATCGTCGTCCGATCGAGCGCGATGGTCAAATCGAGCTCGTCATGCCGGACTCGGAGGCAGGCCTCGACTTGATGCGCCATTCATCCGCTCACTTGATGGCTCAAGCGATCAAACGGTTGTACGGCGAAGAAGGGACGATTCATTTCGGCATCGGACCGACGATTGAGAACGGGTTCTATTACGATATCGAGATGGACCGCCGCATCAATGAAGAAGATTTGCCGGAAATCGAGAAGATGATGAAACGGATCGTCGACGAAAATCTCGACATCACACGTGAAGTCGTCACGCGCGACGAAGCGCTCGAGCGTTACAAGGAGCTTGGTGACCCGCTCAAAGTCGAGTTGATTGAAGATATCCCGGCAAGTGAGACACTTACAATTTATCATCAAGGTGACTTTTTTGACCTTTGCCGTGGACCGCACGTCCCGTCGACGTCGAAATTGAAAGTCTTTAAATTGATGAGCGTCGCCGGTGCTTACTGGCGCGGAGATTCTGACAACAAGATGTTGCAACGGATTTATGGTACGGCGTGGGCGACGAAAGAACAGCTCGCCGAGCACTTGCGTCTGCTTGAAGAAGCGAAAGAACGCGACCACCGTAAACTCGGTAAAGAACTTGATTTGTTCTTCGTCTCGCAAGAAGTCGGCCAAGGATTGCCGATGTGGCTCCCGAAAGGTGCCGCGATTCGTCGCACGGTCGAGCGTTACATCGTCGACAAAGAGCTCGAACTCGGCTATCAGCACGTCTATACGCCGGTGCTCGGTTCGGTCGATTTGTACAAGACGTCAGGTCACTGGGATCACTATCAAGACGACATGTTCCCGAAAATGGAGATGGACAACGAAGAGCTCGTCTTGCGCCCGATGAACTGTCCGCACCATATGACGATCTATAAGCATGAGCCACGCTCATACCGTGAGTTGCCACTCCGTATCGCCGAACTTGGCGGCATGCACCGCTATGAGATGTCAGGTGCTTTGACAGGTCTTCAACGTGTCCGTTATATGGTATTGAACGATGGACACACGTTCGTGACACCGGAGCAGATGAAGCAAGAGTTTAAAGATATCGTTCACTTAATCCAAGAAGTGTATGCCGACTTCGGGATTAAAGATTACCGGTTCCGCCTGTCTTATCGCGACCCGGCCGATAAAGAGAAATACTTCGACAACGATGCGATCTGGGAATCGGCACAGCGTCAATTGAAAGAAACGATGGATGAACTCGGCCTGCCGTACTTCGAAGCGGATGGCGAAGCGGCATTTTACGGACCGAAACTCGATGTCCAAGTCCGGACAGCGCTCGGGAAAGAAGAGACGTTGTCGACAGTCCAACTCGACTTCTTGCTTCCAGAACGTTTCGATTTGACGTATACAGGTTCTGACGGTAAAGATCATCGTCCAATCGTCCTCCACCGCGGTGTCGTGTCGACGATGGAACGGTTCGTCGCCTACTTGATCGAAGAGTACAAAGGTGCCTTCCCGACATGGCTCGCGCCGGTCCAAGTCAAATTGATCCCGGTGTCTCACGTCCATGATGCTTATGTGGCCGAAGTGAAAGCAGAACTGTTATCACGTGGTGTCCGTGTCGAGACAGACCTTCGGGATGAGAAGTTAGGCTATAAGATCCGTGAAGCACAGATGAAGAAGATCCCGATGACGCTCGTACTCGGTGATAAGGAACGTGATGAGCGTTCGGTCAACATCCGTCGCTACGGTCAACAAGAACAAGTGTCGGCAACGCTTGATGAGTTCTTGACGTCCCTCACTGAAGAAATCGCGAATCGTTCACGGTAAAGGTAGGCCATCCTTCAACGGAAGGGTGGTCTTCTTTTCGGTCCAGAGACGGATGCGCAACCTATGAAAGAACACGTATGGTAGAAGAAAGGAGTGATTCAGTTTGAATTATATGAAACCAATTATCGCGCTGACGATCGGGACGGTCGTCTCGACTAGCATGATTCCTAAAGTAAACGCCGAAGCGATCGTCGACGATACAATCGTCACCCTTGGGGAGACATTATCAGCAGAGCAGCGAGACTGGGTGCTCGAGCGCGTCGAAGCGCCGGCAGGAATCGAACCGATTATCACGACTGCAGCTGACGAAGAGAAGTATCTAGGTGACGCCGTACCCCAGGCACAACGTGGCGGCGGCATGTACTCATCGGCCCGCATCAAGCTGACTGACGGGACGGGTCTTGATATTCAAACCGAGAACGTCACGTGGGTGACGGAAGATATGTATGCGAACGCGCTCGTCACGGCCGGTGTCACTGACGCCGATATTTACATCACGTCTCCGATCCGTGTGACCGGGACGTCTGCGTTGACAGGTATTATGAAGGCGTACGACCAGACGGCTGACGAGACCGGGATCCAACTGACCGAGGAACGAAAAAATCTTGCGCAAGAAGAACTGGCGGTCACGTCAGAGATCGGGAAGACGGTCGGTCAAGAAGATGTGGCCGGGCTGATGAATGAGATCAAAGCGGAAATCGCGAATCAAATGCCCGAGACGAATATTGAAATTCGCGATATCGTCATTCAAGTGTTGAATCAAAACAACGTTCAATTGTCCGATACGCAATTGAACCAGCTGACGACGTTGTTCGAGAACATGCAGCAAGCCAACTTGGATTGGACAGCGATCAGTGATGGATTAAAAGGAGCGGGCCAAGACGTGCAGGCGTTTCTAGAGACGAAAGAAGTGCAAGGTTTCTTTGCGCGGCTGTTTGAGTCGCTCAGTAATTTCTTCAAGTCGTTGACGAACTAAAGAAACGACGATGAGTCGCATCAAATATTCTTCAATATACTTCTAAAGTTTTATGCTATAAGCAAGAAAACGGGTATATTATCGTATGTACTGAAGATAAATGAGGAGGCGAAAACATGTTTGGCGGAGTACCGCTTCATCCGTTGCTCGTCCATGCACCGATTGGCTTATTGTTATTCGGAACGTTTTTGATTTTGCTCAGCTTCAAATGGTCGAATTTTCGATTGTTCGCTCTCGTCACTCTTGTTACGGGCTTCTTGTCAGGTGTCGTGGCCTATATTTCGGGAGAGGGTGCAGAAGAATACGCTGAAACGAACCTCCTTTCGGTTACTGAGGCTATGATTGAAAGTCATGAACAATTTGCTCTATTTAGTTTAGTTGCATTTGGTATGACAATCATCTTGTTCATTATAGGATTCCGTGCCAAAGGAAAAGCGTGGAGAATACTCAGCTTTATCACAGCACTGATTGGATGTATCCTACTTGCTTACACAGGTCACTTGGGTGGACAAATGGTCTATCTATAAAAAACAGG
>NZ_LYTG01000017.1:0-35479 GCF_001816105.1 Exiguobacterium sp. SH31 | reverse complement strand
TTTTTAATACCATCGTTTATGGATATAGTCCCGAGCGGATTCATGGTCATCGACGATCTTCAACGTGATGCGGTTCATCTCTTCAAGCAGGTCGGTCAATACAGCTTCAAGTTTAGCGTCGTTCATTTCATGGTGACGCATCGTTTCTTGAACGATATGTTTGATTTGATCATGATAATCGTGATCTTGTTTCACGTCTTTTCTCCAGTTCATCCTCGCCGCCTCCTTTTTTATTTTATTCCCTTTGAAAAGGTATTGCGAAACGATGGAATGACTGTTATTATCATAAAAGTGCGAGCTATCAATTATTCATGCGCGAATTCTTGACATCTTTTTCTGCTAGTGTTAAGATGACTTAGTGAGTAAATACAACAAAGCAGAAGCGCCCGCTTCTCACCTCGTCCGAATCGGTTCGGTCAGGTCCATCATGTACGTAATTTAGTTTCGGTGTCTTGCCGTTCTGAGTACGCAATGATGTGTGGGCGGGAAACTGCCGACGCTTTTTTTGTTACTATTACTATGTTGTCTTATTTTAAAATCTAAAACTCGTGCAATCGCACGATGGAGGTGCTAACCATTAGCAAAGAGCTATTTATCAACGAAAACATTCGTGCCCGTGAACTTCGTCTTATTGGAGCGGACGGTGCACAACTCGGTGTACAATCGCGTAGTGAAGCATTACGCTTGGCTGAAGAAGCTGAACTTGACCTCGTCTTGGTCGCTGACAAAGCAAACCCACCGGTCGCTAAAATTATGGACTACGGTAAATACCGTTTCGAACTCCAGAAAAAGGAGAAAGAAGCGCGTAAAAACCAAAAAGTCATCCAATTGAAAGAAGTACGTCTCAGTCCTACAATCGAGGACAACGATTTCCAAACCAAATTGCGTAACGCTCGCAAGTTTCTTGAAAATGGAAACAAAGTGAAGGCGTCGATTCGTTTCCGCGGACGTGCCATCACACACTCGGAAATCGGTAGACGTGTTATGGAAAAATTGGCGGCGGAATGTGCCGACTTGGCAACAGTTGAACAAAAGCCGAAGATGGAAGGACGCAGCATGTTCTTAGTGCTGGCTCCGAAGAAAGAAGATTAATCATCGAGTCATAGTGGGGAGGAAATACTCATGCCGAAAATGAAATCGCACCGCGGTGCTTCTAAACGTTTTAAACGTACAGGATCAGGTAAACTCAAACGTTCACACGCTTTCACAAGTCACTTGTTCGGTAACAAATCGACGAAAGCAAAACGTAAGCTCCGTAAGGGTGCTATCGTATCAGCTGGAGACTACAAACGTATTCGCAACATGATTGCGAAGTAATACAGAAGGAATTTAGGAGGGAAACTATATGCCACGCGTAAAAGGCGGTTATACGACTCGTCAACGTCGTAAAAAGCAAATCAAACTTGCCAAAGGTTATTATGGCTCGAAACATATTCTATTTAAAGTAGCAAAACAACAGGTCATGAAGTCACTCATGTACGCATACCGTGACCGTCGTCAAAAGAAACGTGATTTCCGTCGTATTTGGATCACACGTATCAACGCGGCAGCACGTATCAACGGTCTTTCATACAGCCGTATGATGCACGGACTCAAGCTTGCAGGGATCGACATCAACCGTAAGATGCTTGCTGAGCTTGCAGTATCGGATGCACAAGCGTTCGCTTCACTCGCTAACACAGCTAAATCAAAATTGAACGCGTAATCGTTCAATCGAAAGCGCCGAGACTCTATCTCGGCGCTTTCTTTTTTCTCGTAAATTTCTTAAGATAAAGATAAGGAGGACACGCTATGGATCAATCTATCTTGGCCCTCGTCGCGTTGGCGCTCATCGCCTTAAACGTCTATACGTATTTCCAGGCGAAGCGGTATACGCACGGCGAAGGGAAGTTCAACGTGTTGTACGCCTATGCCGGAGGAGCCATTGGAGCGTTGTTTGGACTTCATTTGACACGCCAAAAAACGGTTCATGCCCCAAAAAGCATGCAAATACAAGTATTGATTTTAGCAGTGGGCTGGTCTTTAATGATTTTAGTACTGCTTTAAGTGGAGAATAGGAGGAGCAACCGGTGAACTGGACAACATTATTTGATCGGCAACGTGAATTAGATGAGCGGATCAAACAAGAACATCAACTATCCGGCAACCAATTCGATGAACGGCTACTCGCTTTACTCGTCGAACTCGGTGAACTCGCCAATGAGACCCGAAGTTTTAAATTTTGGTCAACGAAAGGCCCGTCGCCTCAAGACGTGATCTTAGAAGAGTACGTTGACGGTATCCATTTCTTACTGTCGCTCGGACTCGCCCTCGGATACGAACGGGAGTCGTTCCCGGCAGGAAGCTCGTATCTTGACGCGACTGATGCTTTTTTAGATATCTTTCGAAAAGTGACAAATTTTGGTTTGTCGAAGACAGAAGCGATGTACGAGACGCTGATGGCGGCATATCTCGAACTAGGCTATACGCTAGGTTTCAATGAAGAGTTGATTCTGATGGCGTATTTATCGAAGAATGAAGTCAACCATGAGCGACAAAATCAAGGCTACTAATGGAGTCGAAAGGGAGCGATACGAGATGAATGAAACTTTACATATGCTAAAACGACTGACGGATGCGACTGGCGTCCCGGGAAACGAAGGGGAAGTCCGTTCACTCATGCGCGAGTATCTCGAGCCCCACGTCGAATCGTTCGAGCAAGATGGTCTCGGCAGTCTGTTCGGCCGTGTGACGGGGAACGGTGAAGGACCGCGTGTCATGATTGCCGGTCATATGGACGAAGTCGGCTTTATGGTCACACGCATCGAAGATAGTGGTTTCCTGCGCTTCCAAGCACTCGGTGGCTGGTGGAACCAAGTATTGCTCGCTCAACGCATGGACGTCGTCACACGCTCTGGAGAGAAAATCCCAGGCGTGATCGGGGCGAAGCCGCCGCACGTCCTTCCAATCGAAGCTCGTAAAAAACCGGTCGAGATCAAAGACATGTTCTTGGATATCGGAGCGACGTCAAAAGAACAAGTCGCCGAGTGGGGAATCCGTCCAGGTGACACGGTCGTGCCGCATTGCGAGTTCACGGTCATGAAAAATGAAGACTTCTTGATGGCGAAGGCATGGGATAACCGAATCGGATGTGCGATCGCGATTGAAGCGGCCAAACGTCTGAAAAATGATGCGCCAGGCACCATCTTCTCAGGGGCCACGGTTCAAGAGGAAGTCGGATTGCGTGGAGCCGTCACGGCGGCAAACTTGATCAAACCTGACGTCGCGATTGCTGTGGATACGGGTGTCCCAGGTGATACGCCAGGTATGACACCGGCAGAAGGCTTGTCAAAACTTGGTGAAGGCGTTCAAGTCATCTTCTTTGATGCGACGACTGTCACGAATCCACGCCTCATCGATTTGATCGTCGAAGTCGCGAAAGCAGAAGACATCAAGTATCAGTTAGATTTGACACCAGGTGGCGGCACCGACGCCGGACGGTTCCATTTATCAGGAGTCGGGATGCCGGCTGTCGCGCTCACAGTTCCAGTCCGTTATTTGCATACAAACGTGTCAATCATTCATAAAGCCGATTATGAAGCGGCCATCGATCTGGTCGTGGCGCTCACAAAACGGTTAGATAACGAAACGGTTCAATGGTTGAAAGAGGGATAATATGACGAAA
Organism: Exiguobacterium sp. SH31; assembly: GCF_001816105.1. Taxonomy (NCBI): domain Bacteria; kingdom Bacillati; phylum Bacillota; class Bacilli; order Caryophanales; genus Exiguobacterium; species Exiguobacterium sp. SH31. The sequence goes on along the minus strand of NZ_LYTG01000017.1, from coordinate 31,815 downwards.
ATCACGTCTACGAAAAGCGAGACGATTAAGCGTTTGAAGCGCTTGATGACGAAAAAAGGCAGACAAGAGTCTGGGCAGTTTTTAGTCGAGGGTGAACACTTGGTCGACGAAGCAATCCGGGCCGGACGACTCGTCCAATTGATTATGGGCGAATCCTATCGTCCGAAAAGTTCATGGCGTCTAGATGAGATGCCTGTGCTCGAACTGTCCGACCATGTCGCCGATCTGTTATCAGAAACAGAGAAGACGCAAGGGGTGTTCGCTGTCGTCAAGATGACGCCGGTCGAACGCAAGATGAAGCATGTGCTCGTCCTTGACCGCATTCAAGATCCGGGTAACCTCGGTACGATGATTCGGACAGCAGATGCGGCCGGCTTTGATACCGTGTTTCTCGGCAAAGGTACGGTCGACCCGTTCAACGCCAAAGTCGTCCGGGCGACGCAAGGATCGTTGTTCCATGTGAACATTCAATCGGTCGACTTGCTCGAAACGTTGCCGGAACTGAAAAGTTTAGGGTTTCACGTCTATGGTACGGCACTCTCGAAAGCGAAGTCATACGACCAAGTCGCGTTCAACGATCAAGTCGCACTTGTCATCGGGAATGAAGCGCAAGGCGTCCATGACGACGTGCTTGCCCTTTGTGACACACGTGTCCACATTCCTGTAATCGGAGAAGCCGAATCATTGAACGCGGCAGTCGCCGCCGGCATTCTCATGTATCGCATCGCGCTACAATAACCTTGTCAGCGCTTGAGAATCGTGATAGTTTAGAAACATCGAACAATATAGGTAAGACGTTGAAAGAGCATAGTACGCGAACCCCCGAACGAGCACAGGGAGCATCGGCCTAGATTGAGAGCCGATGCCGAGGTCGGCGCTGAATTCACTCTGGAGTCGTGTTGGAGACAACACCGAACTGGCATCCCGATACCGATGCTCTCAAGTGGGCCTGATCGGCCAAGTAGGGTGGTACCGCGTTTATTCGTCCCTTCAGTCATCGACTGAAGGGACTTTTTTTGTAGAGGAGGAAACATTGATGAAAGAACAGTTAGAACAATTACAACGTGAGGCCCTTCAAGAAATTGAAACGGCGTCATCACAAAAAACGTTGAACGACGTCCGGATTAAATATTTAGGCAAAAAAGGCCCGATGACCGAAGTATTGCGTGGGATGGGCAAGTTGTCTGCCGAAGAGCGCCCGGTCGTCGGTGAACTCGCCAACACGGTACGGACGACGATTCAAGAGGTGTTAGAGGCACGGATCGAGGACGTGAAGGCGGTCGAGCTCGAAGCGAAACTCGCAGCCGAGACGATCGATGTCACGCTCCCTGGTCGAACGGCACTTCCGGGACATAGCCACTTGCTGCAACAAATCGTCGACGAGATGGAAGACTTGTTCGTAGGTCTCGGGTACACGATTGCCGAAGGCCCAGAAGTCGAAACCGATCTGTACAACTTTGAAATGTTGAACTTGCCGAAAGATCATCCGGCACGTGACATGCAGGACTCATTCTACATCACGGACGAGACGCTGCTGCGGACGCATACGTCGCCGGTGCAAGCACGGACGATGCTCGAAGCGGACGGAAAACCGATTCGCATCATTTGTCCGGGTAAAGTGTACCGTCGCGATGAAGATGATGCGACTCATTCACACCAGTTCATGCAGATCGAAGGACTTGTCGTCGATGAGCATATCTCGATGGCCGACTTGAAAGGCACGCTTGAAGTATTCGTCAAGCAACTGTTCGGCGAGACACGAGAAATTCGGCTTCGTCCAAGCTTCTTCCCATTCACAGAGCCGTCCGTAGAAGTCGATATCTCATGCTTCAAGTGTGGCGGTAAAGGCTGCAACGTTTGTAAAGGGACAGGGTGGATTGAAATTCTTGGAGGCGGGATGGTCCATCCGCGTGTCCTCGAGATGGCAGGCTACGACGCGACGAAAATGTCTGGCTTTGCTTTCGGAATTGGTGTCGAACGGATGGCGATGCTCAAACATGGTGTCGATGATATTCGTCACTTCTATACAAACGACTTACGTTTCATCGAGCAATTCTAAGGAGGATCATACATGTTATTATCGAAAAAATGGTTGAACCAATATATCGACGTCTCAGACTTGAGCGGGCAAGCGTTAGGCGATTTGATCACGAAAAACGGGATTGAAGTCGAGAGCGTGACAGACCGCTCTGAAGGATTGAAAGGTCTCGTCGTCGGACACGTCCTTTCATGCGCGAAACATCCAGAGGCGGACAAGTTGAACGTGACAACGGTCGACGTCGGTGACGACAGCCCTGTCCAAATCGTCTGTGGAGCACCGAACGTCGCGGCCGGACAGCATGTCATCGTCGCAAAAGTCGGTGCGAGACTGCCTGGCCTTAAAATTAAAAAAGCAAAACTTCGTGGCGTCGAGTCGCAAGGAATGATCTGTTCGCTCGAAGAACTCGGTTTCGAGAAAAAACAGATTCGCGAAGACGAACAGGACGGCATCCATACGTTCCGGGAAGAAGTTGAAGTCGGAGCGGACGTCATCAGCTTGCTCGATCTCGATGACGAAGTGATTGAACTCGGATTGACGCCGAACCGTTCGGACTGCCTTAGCCTATACGGCATCATTCATGAAGTCGCGGCGATTTTGGAACGCCCGTATACGTTGCCAATAGCCGATGTCGAAACGGATACACCGAACGACGTGTCTGTTCGACTCGAGACAGACAACTGCACATACTACGCGACGCGACGTGTCGACGGGGTAACGATTGGCGAGTCGCCACAGTGGTTGAAAAACGTCTTGATCGCGGAAGGTGTGCGCCCGATCAACAACGTGGTCGATGTGACGAACTACGTCATGCTCGAACTCGGTCAACCGCTCCATGCGTTTGACACGTCTAAGCTCGGCCATACTATCCTGGTTCGCCAAGCACAGGACGGAGAAGAAATCGTCACACTTGACGATGCGACACGCACACTCGATTCGTCGATGATGGTCATTACCGATGGACAACATCCGGTCGCAATCGCTGGAGTGATGGGCGGAGCGAATACCGAAGTCGACGAGACGACGACGAGCATCATCCTTGAGTCGGCTTACTTTACGCCGGCCTCGGTCCGGAAGACGAGCCGCACGCTCGGTCTTCGTTCTGATTCAAGCGCTCGTTTCGAAAAAGGAGTCGATCCGGAACGTTTACTCCTCGCGCTTGACCGTGCCGCTGCACTGATTGTCAACGTGAGTGGCGGGACAATCAGTGAGCCGGTCATCGCTGGAAGCAAAGCGTCCGACGCCCGCAAGATTGACGTGTCGATCGATTATATTAACCATCGACTCGGGATGGACCTCGACCAAACGACGATCAAACATATTCTAAAACGGCTCGGGTTAGACGTGACAGGAGACGAAACGTTGACGGTTCACGTCCCATCGCGGCGTCCGGACCTAGAAGTGCCGGCTGATATTACGGAAGAAGTGGCGCGACTATACGGGTACGACAGCCTTCCATCGACGCTCCCAGCGTCGCAGTCGAAAGGCTACCTGCCAAAAAACAACGTACTCCGTCGTCAAGTGCGCCGCGTCCTTCAAGGGACGGGCTTGTCACAAGCGATCACGTACTCGCTCACGAGCGAGCTTCATGCGTCACGGTTCGACGGTGAGGGAGCGACGACAGTCCGACTCGCCATGCCGATGAGCGAGGAGCGTTCGGTGCTACGGACATCACTCGTTCCGGGGTTGCTTGAAGCGGCCCGTTATAACACGGCGCGTCAACAAGCAAACGTCCGTCTATTTGAGACAGGACGGGTGTATGTAGAGCACGGAGAGACGTTGCCACGCGAAACGGAACGTGTCGCGGGCGTAGTGACAGGACTTTGGTACGATCACCGTTCGCAAGGAACACGCATCCCGGTCGACTACTTCGTTGCGAAAGGCATCGTCGATACACTGATGCGTTCGCAGCGCATCGACGTGACGTACGAAGCGGCCGTCATTTCAGACATGCACCCTGGCCGCACGGCGAACGTTCTCGTCGCGGGGAACGTCATCGGATACGTCGGGCAAGTCCATCCGGCCGTATCGAAAGACGTATACGGCTTGAAAGAAGTGTACGTCTTCGAGCTCGACCTTGGCGCATTGAAGTCTGAAGCGATGCTCGTCTATCAAGACGTACCACGTTACCCATCGATTTCGCGAGATCTTGCGCTCGTATTGAAGCGTGACATTCCGGCCGGTCAAGTCGAGGCGACGATCAGACAAGCGGCGGGTCCGCTCTTGATCGAGCTTGCTCTGTTCGACGTCTACACGGGCGATAACGTCGGTGAAGCTGAGAAGTCGATTGCCTTCTCGCTCAAATATCAAGATCCGACGCGGACACTTCTTGATGAAGAAGTGACAGCGTCGTATGATGCAATCATCGAAGCAGTCAAAACCAAATACGGCGCCGAAGTACGCGCTTAACAGACAACAGCGATCCCCTTTATTGTGGGAATCGCTGTTTTTAGAATTCATTGAACTTCAAGCGCCAAGTCACCGAACTTCGTCCAACCGACGAGGCAAGTCACTTTGTAAAGAAGGAACGTGATGACAGCCGGTAGGATGACGCCGGTGCCGACGAAGACGAGAAACGCTTCCATACCCTGTGCGGCAAGGATATTGAGCGGGGCGATCATTGAGTTCAAGCCGAGCCCGGCAATCTCATACGGCACCTCGAGTGAGAACCAAAGCGTCGCGATCGGAGCGCTGATCATGGCGGCGATGAACGGTGGCATGACGACCCGTGGGTTTTTAACGACGTTCGGGAACTGGACTTTCGGTGTGACGAAAAATGATGCGACCAAGCCGCCTGGATCGGTTTGGCGGTAAGCCATGAGCGTGAAGCCTACGAATTGGGCGGTGCAGCCGATCAAGGCGGCGGCACTTGCGACCGGGTCGAGCTGAAGTGCGATCGCCAGCGCGGCCGATGAGGCAGGTGACATGAGCATGACGCTGAAGACGAGGGCGATGACGAGTGACGTTGCGATCGGTGATGTGTTGACCGACGAAGTGATGCTCCCGCTGATCGAGTTGATGAGCGGTGTCGTGACGGCAGCTGCGCCGACACCGACGATGCCTCCGCCGAGCACGGCCGTGACCGGGACGACCATCATATCGAACTTCGTTTTACCGAGGACACGTTTGCCTAACCAGACGGCCGCCGCTGCGGCAATCAAAGCGCTGATCGGTTGACCGGGGACGAGGACAAGCCCGCTCTCCGTCGCTTGAAGGGCCGCACCCCCGACGGTCGCCGCAATCATCGAACTGAACAAGATGAGGGTGTTGCCGCCGAGCTGATAGGCGACTCCGGCACCGAGCGCCGGGGCGAGCAGTGACTTCGCGACTTGTCCGATCAAGACGAGCGTGTCTAGCCCGGCCATCTTGCCGATCGTTTCGATCAACAAACCGACCCCAAGTGTGACGAGGACGGCGCTAGCCATCCCTGCTGATATTTTGATCATCCGATCCATTGCGTACTGTTTCACTTCCATCATCTCCTCTGTGTATCGATCCAATAAAAAAACCTATCCTGATTGGATAGGCGCACGGTTCATGCATTGAGCGCCTCGTCCGAAACCATCGAAACAAGGGCCCAAAAATTCGTCTCGGTCAGCGAGTCGATTTTTCAGTCCCTCAGTCGAATAATAATCAGTAGGCCGTTATGTAATGGTGTACGCATCGTCGCCAGCTCCTCTGTTCAAGATTTGTCTAAGAGTAACACGATATTTTTCAATAATCAATATTTTCTGAAAACTTTCTGAAAAATATTTTTTCACAGACAAAAACAGAGACCCGCTTCCGTTTAAGGAATTGAGTCTCTGTTTAACGGTATAGACTTAAGACGTACTGGCTGCAAGTAAACCGACTTGTTGATCGATGAAGTCCATTGAAATGGAATTGAACGTATCGGGTTGATCGACGTTGACGACATGCCCCGAATCGTGGACGACTTGGACGTGTGCCGTCGGTTGATGCTTCGCCGTTCGTTCGACGGCCTCAAGGAACATGTAATCCTCGTCGCCCATAATGTAGAGGATGGGGACGGATGTTTGAATTGAAGTGAAGTGACGTAGCAACGGATTCATGTTTTCGGTCATCTTGAACCAACGGATGAACTCGCGTTGGCACAAATTAGCCGCATCGCGCACGAACATCATCCGCGATTTTTTATGCCGCTTCTTCGGCAACAAGATCCAAGCGAATAGTTGGTACAACCACATGTAAGGCACGAAGCTTTGCATGAGGCTGCCGAGCCGGATGAGCAATGTCGAGCGGACGTTGAACTTGACGATCGCACCACCTAAGACGACAGAAGCGATGCGGTCGGGGTGATGCTCGAACATCGCTTGGATGACAATCGTTCCGAGCGATAGGCCGACCATATGGCCTTTTTCAATATTTAAATGGTTCATAACTTCGACGACGTCTTCGACGACGACATCGAGTGTGTAGGCGTTGAGTGGTTGATTCAAAGATTGTTCTTCGTTATATGAGCCGCCATGACCGCGGAGGTCGAGCAGCAAGACGTTATATTTCTTTCGAAATGGACGAATTTGACGATACCAGTGAGATAGACTCCCGCCTGCGCCATGTATGAAGATGACCCAAGGATGGTCGTCGCTTAATGTGTACGTTTTATAATGCAACATGAACGCTATCCCCCAAAAGTTTTTAAGTTCATTGAACCATAAAATAAATATAACATATCTTTGAAGTGAGAACTATCGTTTCAGCTCGCTTAAACGCATCGCTTTTTTCGTGTTCGCGAAGTGAACTTTAGCGATATCGTTCAAACGTTCTTGACCGTAGCGAAGGATCAAGGTCGCAGCCACTTGATCGACTTTCGCTCCGGCCCCTTTCGGTAACGTGACACCGAGTGTCGCGCTCAATTTGTCCATCTCTTTCAAGAAAAAGGCGCGAGCGAGTATCGAGGCGGCGGCGACGGCGACGTGGAGACCTTCCGCTTTCGTCGAGAAGTAGACATCGTCTTTGACGACATCGGCCTCAGAACTCAAATGTTTGTAATAGACGGCTTTTTCAGCGAACTGGTCGATCAGAATCGCTTCTGGCGTCTCGTCTAATTTTTTCAAGAGGGCCGACAACGCCGCGTTGTGGGCGATTGCGGTCATCTTCCCTTGCGTCATCGTCCGTTGCATTTTGTTGTACGTCGGGTTGTGCAGCGTCGCTTTCTGGTAGGGAATCGTGACGTGCAAATCTTTGGCGATGCGTAAAATATCTTTATCGGTAAGCAATTTAGAGTCTTTGACGCCGAGTTCTTTGACGAGGGCAATCTTTTCTTTCGGTACGTAGGCGGCGACGACGACGAGCGGACCGAAATAATCGCCTTTCCCGACTTCGTCGCTTCCGATGACGGACCAATCGGAAAAACCGGCCGGTAACGTATGTTTTGGAACGGACGTTTCCTTTTTGATAGAATCTCCCCACTTGGCCGCCTCTTCATCCGCAGCCCGACCTTGAAACATGACTTTTCCCGAATTGTACACGGTGATCACACACTGGGGCGTCTTGGCACTGAAGCGGGCGTGTGGTGGTGGATTGACCGCGTGAGTACGATAGCTCTGCATTAATTGTTCTTGAGCCGCGGTCGATAGTTTGATGACTTGATTGCCCAAAGTGAGCACTTCCTTTCTTAACGTTCGCAAATTTATCTTACATTTTTTTCGCACATTTTGAAACCAATGATTCAATTGATACGTATGAATGAGTGAGTAGAAAAGAAGTGAGGTGAGACGGAGATGTGGTGGCGCGATGACACGGACCAAGATGAGGCAGAGTTCCTCTATAAACATATTCTCGAGCTCGAGGCCAGGATTGCCAAACTGGTTGCCCATCAAGTCAGGGTGCGTCGCCTGCTGATGCAAGAGTCGTCGGAGGCGGCGACAGAGCAGATTATTACGTTACAGGGCGAAGTCGATCACTATTTACACCTACTGCGTCAGGAACGGCTCGAAGAGGTTGACCGGTATGATCGGTTAAACCTTGAACGGACGCTTGGCCGCGTGCGGAAGGCGGTACAGTATCCGACCCGGCCGTTATCGGAATGGGATACGATTGAACAGGCGCTCGCACTTGAAGTCGAACATTTGCGACGTGTGCTCGCATATGAACAACAGCGCCGCACCGAGGAGGGATGGTAATGGAATCGTTAGATCAACTGTACTGGTGGGTACTCATCATTGCCGGTCTCGGTACATTTTTATACATGCTGTTCTCGGACGCGTTCGATTTCTTCGAGGGCTGGTTCAATCCGGCCGTCATCCTCTCTTTCCTGGCACTTGGGGCAGGGATCGGACTAATCTTGAACGCGCTCGCCCATGTGTCGCCGATGATCGGTCTCGCGGTGGCGCTCGCCGGCTCATTCGCGCTCACGACGTTACTGTACTTGTTCGTCCTCCTCCCGCTGTCAAACGCGGAAGAGTCGATTGGTATGACTGACGAGTCGCTCGTTGGACTGGTCGGGCGGTTGACCGTCCCCGTCCCGGAAGGCGGTTACGGGGAAGTGCTCGTCGAGTCGGTCGTCGGTTCGATTTTGAAGACGGCGCAAAGTATTGACGGGAAAGCGATTCCGAGTGATCGTCGAGTCGTCATCATCGAAGTACAACGAAATATCGCGGTCGTCATGGAATATGACGAACCCACTATTCGAAAGGAGCAATAATGTATGGACACAACCATTTTAGTCAGTATTATCGTCGGGGTGATTTTGCTCGCCTTGATCTTCGTGTTTGTCTTGAAATATCGTACAGTCGGACCGGATGAGGCGCTCATCGTCACCGGGAGCTACTTAGGTAAAAAGAATGTTCACAGTGACGCTTCCGGTAACCGCGTCAAAATCATCCGCGGCGGCGGGGCGTTCGTCTTGCCGGTATTCCAACAAGCGGAACCGCTCAGTTTGCTCTCGAGCAAGCTCGAAGTAACGACGCCTGAAGTGTATACCGAGCAAGGAGTCCCGGTCATGGCTGACGGGACGGCCATCATTAAAATCGGTGGCTCGATCAGTGAGATTGCGACAGCGGCCGAGCAATTCCTCGGCAAACCGAAAATCGAGCGTGAGAACGAGGCGAAAGAAGTGCTCGAGGGTCACCTTCGTTCAATCCTCGGTTCGATGACAGTCGAAGAGATTTATAAAAACCGCGACAAGTTCTCGCAAGAAGTGCAACGTGTCGCCTCGCAAGATTTAGCGAAGATGGGCCTCGTCATCGTCTCGTTCACGATTAAAGACGTGCGGGATAAGAACGGATACCTCGAGTCGCTCGGGAAGCCACGGATCGCCCAAGTAAAACGTGACGCCGACATCGCCACGGCTGAAGCGGATAAGGAAACGCGCATCAAACAAGCGGAAGCGATGAAGGACGCGAGGAAAGCGGAGCTTGAACGAAACTCTGAAATCGCAGAAGCGGAAAAAGAGAACCAACTCCGCATCGCCGACTACCGCCGCGAGCAAGATGTCGCTAAAGCACGGGCCGACCAATCGTACGAGCTTGAAGAAGCCAAGGCCAAACAAGAAGTCACAGAGCAACAGATGCAAGTTCAAATCATCGAGCGTCAAAAGCAAATCGAGCTCGAAGAGAAAGAAATCATGCGTCGTGAAAAGCAATATGATTCAGAAGTGAAGAAAAAAGCCGACGCCGACCGCTATGCGATCGAACAGGCTGCGGAAGCTGATAAAGCGCGTCAAATTGCCGCAGCAGATGCCGGGAAGTATCGCATCGAGGCTGAGGCGAAAGCCGATGCTGAACGCGTCCGTCTCGCTGGTGTCGCCGAAGCCGATGCTGAACGGGCGAAAGGGGAAGCAGATGCCGATATTATTCGTCTTACTGGTCTCGCCGAAGCCGAAGCGAAACAAAAGATCGCCGAGGCGTTCGAACAGTACGGTCAAGCCGCCATTCTCGACATGGTCGTCAAGATGCTTCCTGACTACGCGAAGCAAATTGCGGCACCGCTCGGTAACATCGACCAAATCACGGTCGTCGATACGGGGAGCGGTAAAGACGGGGGAGCCGGGAAAGTCACGGGTTACGCGACTGATTTGATGGCTTCACTGCAGCAGACGCTCAAAGCGTCGTCTGGGATCGATATGAAAGACTTGCTCGATAATTTTGCCGGAAAAGGCAATGTGCCGACCTCACCGACTGCTGAACGGAAGTTGGCGGAAACGACCGTCGCGGCGTCAGAAGAATAAGTTGAATCAACAAGGCTGCAGGCAATCGTCTGCAGCCTTGTTTGTCGTGACGTCGTTCAAATTATTGCCCTAAGTTTTAAAAGGTTTGACTTCAAACCCGGTGTAAATCAGACGATACATGAGATGTCAGACCATTAGAGAGAGGAAGTACATGTGATGAACAAAACAATTATAATCGGCGCATTGACGACTTGTATCGTTTGGCTATCCGGGTGTCAGTCTGTCATCAATCAGCCCGAACAGACGGTCGAACCTCGCCAATCGATGGGTGTCGTCCTGTCTGACGTTGGTCTCGGGGACCAATCGTTCAGTGACGCTGCGATGCGTGGCATGGGGCAGTTACGAGAGACGGGAGATTGGTTCGTCGATTATCGAGAATTGGACGAGACTGAAACATACAAAGCAGGATTTGAGCAATTGGTCGAAGATGGACACGATGTGGTCGTCGGTCTCGGTTTCGCGAGTCAAACCGATCTAGAAACGGTTGCTTCAAAGCACCCAGACCAACAATTTGCCTTAGTTGACGCGGTATCGACGTTACCAAACGTCATCTCGGTCACGTTCGAAGAGACAGAAGGCAGCGCGTTGGCCGGTGCGGTCGCGGGACTTGAAACCGAGTCCGATAAAATCGGATTCATCGGAGGAGTCGACAACGAGTTGATCCAGAAATTTGGAACCGGGTTCGAGTTAGGGGCGAAAAGCGTGAACGAGGACGTTGAAATGATCGTCGACTACGCGAACGATTTCGCCTCGCCAGAGATCGGACGGAAATTGGCGGAAAAACAGATTGCCGCAGGGGCCGACGTGCTCTACGCTGCGGCCGGTCTGACCGGTGTCGGTGTACTCGAGACGGCTGAACGAAACGGGATCAAGGCGATCGGCGTCGACAGCGATCAATCGATGATCGCACCCGATGCGGTTATCACGTCGATGCTAAAGCAAGTCGACTTGGCCATCGTCAAGATCGCGGACAGTCTTCAAACAAAAGCGATCAACGATCATATCGAACTCGGAATCGAAGAGGGCGGTATCGGGCTAGCAGCGCTGCGCCGTGTGCAATGGACCGATGAAGAGACAGAGCAGTTTGAAGCGGTTCAGAAACGGTTGCTGGAGGGGACGTTACAATGACTTTACGCAAACGTTTTATCTTCTCGACCGTATTCACGGTCTTGCTCATCGTCTTGATGATGAGTTATGTATTGACGACGTTGAACCGGTTGCAGACGTACAATGAGCAATACGGCACCCAGATGATCGAGTTATCTCAACTCGAGACGTCACTTTTGCAAGAACAATCCCTTTGGACGTCGCTCGGTGAACAGATGAGTCAATCGACACTGACGCAGCTCGAGCGGATTCGTGCCACGAACACGGAGACGTTCCAAGAGATGAATCAAACCTATTTGATCGATGAGTTTTCAACTCACCTTGACCGAGCCACAGCCAAATATGAGCGTATTGGAGAAAATATTGAAACGGCTCAAGCAGGCGGCATTGCTGCCCGGATTCAAGCGGCGAAACTAGAAGGGGTCTTGAACGACGTGAACACGTTGTTGTTAAAAAACGGAACGTTTTACGAGGCGTTGCAAAAAGAAGCGGCCGACGAGACGAAGCGCCTGTTCCTCGTCTCAATTTTGTTGACGGTGTTCGTCGTCACGGTGTTAAGCTTGTACAACTTCTTCTTCGCCCGCTCGATCACACGCCCGCTCGAACGGAACGTGAAAGCAGCCGAGGCGATCGCGGCCGGGCATTTGATCACGTTGCCGGATTCAACGCGACGCGATGAGATCGGCCGACTAGAACGCGCTATGCGAGATATGACGGCGTCGCTTCAAACCGTGATCGGCTCGATCCGGGTCACGTCGGTCAAAGTGAATGAGATGACAGAGACGGCTGCCGCTGAAAATGAAGCGGTCGCGAGTACGACGTCAAACATTACGAACGCGGTCGATGAGATGGCGAACGGGGCCCAATCAATCGCGACTGAACTTCAAGAGACGCTCGAGTCGGTCGGGATCATGGCGACGTCGTTCGAGACGAGCTTGAACCAGACGAAACAAACGACCGAAGAGACGACCGAGATGACGCGCGAAGTGGCGGCCGGAATCGAGACGTTGACGGATCAAGAACATATTTTACGACGCTCGAGCGAGCGGAATCAATCGCTCGTCGAACGGATGGACCAGTTCGCGAGAAAAACAGAAGAAATCGAGAAGATGGCAAAACTTGTCGAAGACGTTGCCGCCCAAACGAATTTACTTGCCTTGAACGCCGCGATCGAAGCCGCACGAGCCGGTGAGGCCGGACGAGGTTTTGCTGTCGTCGCGAGTGAAGTGAAGAAATTGGCTGAGGAGAGTAATGTAGCGACGCGTTCGATCTTCGGGGTCGTCCAAACGATTCGAGACGAGGTCGGCAATTTGACAGCCATGGTCGAAGAGTCGAGCCACGAGCAAACGGCGCAACTTCAAGCGTTCGGACTGACGAAGCAAGCGTTCACACGCATCCATGATCGGACCGATCACGTGGCCTCGTTCGTGGGCACGATCGAACAAGAAATGGTCGCTTCGAGCCGTGAAGTCACGAACGTGTTGAAACGCGTCGAAGAAGTGAGTGGTGTGACCGAAGAATTAGCCGCCGGTAACGAAGAAGTCGCTGCCTCGATGAAAGAGCAACAGGCAAGCTTTGACCAAATCTTTGCCTTGATGCAAGAGCTAGAAGGACAAGCCGCCTCACTGGCGAGCCAAGTTCAACATTTTGAAGAGCGATGAGACAAATTGAAGAGCAAAGAGACAAGTTTTGACTTGTCTCTTTTTTTGCGTTCCGATACGTCATCGATCCGTGGGTGAACGGTCAAGCATTGCGACCGGAGCTAACAACTAGGACTTGAGCGTGAGCCGGCTATTTCTCGCATACTAATGAAGAGACATTCGTTTATGTGGGGGGAACGGTATGGAGAAGTGGAAACGGTATGTCGTCGCGTTGCTCGTCATCTTGTTCGTCGGTGTCGGCTTTATGTTCTATTCGAAAGAGCCAGAAACGACGATGGTCGAGGAGTTTACGACGGTGGAGGAAGCAGAGGCGGTGCCGGTGACAGAAGTTGTCGTCTACGTCACGGGAGCGGTCGAAGCGCCCGACACGTATACGATGCCGCAAGGGGCTAGAGTCGGGGACGTCTTGTCTCTCGCCGTGTTGACGGACGAAGCTGACCCCGAACAGCTGAATTTAGCCCAATTGCTCGTAGACGGCACGAAAATCATGGTACCGAAACAAGGAGAGGCCGTTGCAGTGCCGGAAACCGATACGACGAACGGCATTCACGTCAACAGTGCGACGAAAGAAGAGTTGATGACCGTCCCCGGTATCGGTCCGGCCAAAGCGGACGCTATTTTGAACTATTTGAAAGAACACGGCCCATTTAAATCGTACGACGAGCTCGGTAATGTCAAAGGATTCGGCGAGAAAACGCTCGAGAGCATGGAAGGCTATTTGTTGGTCCCGTGATATGCCGATCTATCCATTGATTCCGATTGGTCTATTCATTGCTTGGAAGTCTGGGGCTTTTGGTGTCGTGCTTTTGTTCGGGCTAGCCATGCTCTTGACGTGGCGTCGGCAAGCGGTCTATACACATGTCGGTGCGATCTCACTCGTTTTTCTAGTCCTGTTACAAAGTTCTGACCCGGCGGTACATGAAGTCGGGGACTCAGTCTTTGCCATCGAGAGCCGACGTGACAACGGACAATCGGTTCGGCTCTATGGTGAATCGAACGGGACGTCTGGGGTCTTGATCGGGCGCGACGTCGAGCTCGGAAAGCCGGGTGAGACGTGTCTCGTCACATTCGAACCAATTCCTTTTTCACCGCTTCGAAATACGGGAGGTTTTGACGAGGCGAAATGGGCGGAAGGGGCTGGATTGTCTTTTAAAGGGAAGGACGTCCATGTCGAGCGGTGTCGACCGAGTGACGGATTAAATGGGCGTATGCTGCGCTGGAAAGAACGTCAGCTCGAACGGATCGAAGCGACGCACCGTCCGGACGTTGCGCTTTACATGGAGGCGTTACTGTTTGGCGAGAGCCGTCTGCTCGACGAGGAGACATCGTTCTCCTATCGCGTGACGGGTCTGCTTCATTTGCTCGTCATTTCCGGGTCCCACATCGCCTTGCTCGTGTTTGCGCTCAGATGGGTGTTTCGTCCGTTGCCGCTTCATCGGGAGACGAAACTTGGTCTCGTGATCGTCTGTGTGACCGCATTCGGTTGGCTGACTGGTTTTTCGCCGCCGGTGGCACGAGCCGTGCTTGTCGCTGACGTCGTGCTCGTCTTGTCGCTATTCGGTCAGACGATTCGCGACCCGGTTCGTATGCTCAGTTGGTGTGCGGCAGCCCTGTTAGCCGTTCAACCGTACTTGCTGTGGAATCTCGGGTTTCAATTGACAGTCGGTATGACCTTGTTTTTGCTTTTGACACGGTCGATGTGGACAAATCTGTTCAGCGTAGCGCTTTATGCCCAATGGTTCGGTTTAATTTTTTTATGGCAAATCCAGCCGGTCATCTCAATCTTTGCTCCGGTGTACAACGTGATTGGCGGATTGTTGATTTCCTGGGCGATCCTTCCGCTTGCGCTCGTCACTTATGTGATGCCGCAGTTCGAACCGACGCTCTATCCGATTCTCGACGGGTTGAACGGGATGTTTCAGATACATCATACGTATCGTCCGTGGGTCCCGTTGCACGACATCACATTTTGGCATGCGGTCTATTTGTTCGTGTTGCTCGGGATCGGATTGATTCTTTTGGATAAGAGACGTTCGGTTGGATGGGTCATTGCTTCAGTTTCGCTGCTTGCGCTGCACGTCTGGTTAGAATGGTCGGAAGAGCCGCGGGTGACGTTTTTAGACGTCGGGCAAGGGGACGCCATCGTCGTCGAGCAAGCCGGTATCACTGGTGTCATCGATGTCGGCGGCGTGTTTCAACATCCGGACGAGCAGAAACGGTCGACGTTCGACCCGGGTGCCGATGTCGTCGTCCCTTACATATGGAAACGAGGCGAGACCCGACTTGATTTCATTTTGCTGACGCATGCCGACCATGACCATATCGGCGGGCTGACGGGCGTGCTTGATCTGATTCCGGTCGAGGAAGTATGGATCGCGGCGGAAGTGGCCGATGAAACGAAGCGGCGGGCGTTAGTCGACGAGCTCGAACCGTATGACGTGAACGTGCGGTTGTTAGAAGCAGGAGAGCGGCCTTATCCATGGATGTGGGTCGTCACACCGGTTGATGCGGGCGAGGACGAGAACGCGAATTCAGTGTCGGTTTTTATGAAAGTCGGAGACTTGTCCTATTTATTGACGGGTGACTTACCGGAGGCGGACGAGCGGTTGATCCCGACTGTCGATGTCGATGTGTTCAAATTAGGTCATCACGGTGCCGCAACGTCTTCCGGTGCTGACTTGATCGCTCGCATCGATCCAGAGTTTGTGGTCGTCAGCGTCGGCGCCAACAACCGATACGGTCATCCTCATCCAGACACGCTCGCCCGTATTCAGGGAAGGCGGTTGTTGCGGACGGATGAGGACGGGATGGTCGTCTGTGAGCGGGGACGGTGTCAGGGGAGCGTGAGAAGGGCAGTCAGGCCGTGAAAACTATGATAAACTAAAAAGCGATTGCTCCCCCGGGGCAATCGCTTTACGACTTAAAGACTTAAAAATTTGATAAGAACACCGATTGCGAAAATCGTGAAGAAAAAGCCGAACGGGACGATGAAGCCGATTGCTGAATCGATCGCATCGTTACGTTTGCACTGCACGTCGTTCTCAAACGGGTTTTCGCTTTGCGGGCGAACCGAGTTAATATGCATAGTGAGTCCCTCCTTAAAATGGTTCCGTTCTAAGTATAGCGAATCAAAGAAGGATAATCTATGTTTAGATAAGAATAAATTGTGAAAGTGGTGTGTGGTTTGAATGAACCGTGGTTGCACAACGGCAAGTTGTCGAACGTATACGTCCTGTACGGGACAGAGAAGTACTTACTCGAGACGTGGGAACGAGAAATCGTCAAGGCGGCAAGTCCGTCCGGCGACAAATTTGACGTCATGCAGCTCGATTTACATGAAACGTCACTCGATACAGCGTTAGACGAGGCTGAAACGGTACCGTTCTTTAGTGACTACCGCACCGTCATCGTCAAACAGGCCCAATTTTTAACCGGCGCCAAAGAAAAACAAAAGCAAAATCTCGAGCGGTTGACCGAGTACGTGTTGCAGCCGGCGCCTTATTCGGTGCTCGTCTTCATCGTTGAAGCGGAAAAACTCGATGAACGGAAGAAAGTCGTCAAGCGCTTGAAAGAGCGAGCCATCGTCCTCGAGGCGAAGAAACCGAGCCAAAGCGAGCTCATGCGCTACGTCAATGACGAGCTGAACCGGCGCAGGCAGTCGATGGAACGTACGACGGTCGAACGTTTGCTCTTCCTTTGTCAAGACGACTGGGGCAAGCTCGTCCGGGAACTGGAGAAGCTTCAGCTCTATGCCGGCGACGGAGCCAATATCCCGCTTGATATCGTCAACGATCTCGTGCCCCGGACGCTAGAGGACAACGTATTCCAACTGTCCGAGTATTTGGTGGGGCGACGGGCCGATTTGGCGCTGCGCCTCGTCCGTGATTTAGAAAAGCAGGGTCAAGAACTGATCGGCCTCTTGGCGCTGCTCGCCCGTCAATATCGAAATATGTACCTCGCCAAGCAGTTGACCGAGAAAGGTTACGGCGAGAAGCAAATCGCCTCAAAAATTGGTGCCCACCCTTATACGGTGAAACTGGCGACGCAAGCGAGCCGTAACTTTTCAGAGGCACAGCTCGCCAAGGCGCTCACGCTCATCGCCGATGCGGACGAAGCGATGAAGACAGGACGGGGCGACAAGCAGATCGTGTTTGACACGCTCGTCTGTCAATTAACATTACTGTGAGGTGGTTGTATGTTGCAACAAGTGTTGCTTGAAGAAGTGATCCCGCTCCGGCATGAGGTACTACGTCCAGGATTGGCCGTTTCGACGTGTTATTTTGACGGGGATGATGCCGAGACGACCCGTCACTACGCCTGGGCTGAAAACGGGCGTGTCTTATCGATTGCGACGGTGATGCGACAAGACCGAGAGATGTCTGGCGAACAAGTTCAATTTCAACTGCGCGGCATGGCCACCGATCCGGTCGTCGCCGGGACGGGCGTCGGATCTCGTTTCTTACAGGCGGTCCATCGTGAGTTGAACGCTTCTTGGTGGTGTAACGCTCGCGAGGTCGCGATCCGGTTTTATGAACGAAACGGCCTCGTCATCGTCGGTGATCCGTTCGAAATCGAAGGCATCGGGACACATTACGTCATGCTATACAAAAAAACAGCCGGCTCCTGAACGGAGGCGGCTGTTTCGTTTGTTCTCTAATTAGAGAGCTGCGATACGAGCTGCGAGACGTGATTTGTCACGACCTGCTTTGTTTTGGTGGATGAGACCTTTTGCTGCAGCTTTGTCGATTTTCTTCGTAGCGAGGACGAAAGCTTCTTGAGCTGCTTCTTTGTTTCCTTCGACGACGAGAGTATCGACACGTTTTACTGCTGTACGCATTGCTGCTTTCTCTTGCGAGTTAGCGACGCGACGTTTTTCAGAAGTTTTTGCACGTTTGATTGCTGATTTGATATTTGCCATGTTATTTCACCTCCTGAAACAAGAAAGTGTATGTTCTCATTACTTCAAGTAATCATTCAACAGAACAAGCACAATTGTAGCAAACGGTTATTCGAAAAGCAACCACTTGATGATTATTCTGAAAACTATATGTGGTATTGTTGTAGTAGGTCGTACACATTAACTTAGGATTTTGATATAATGACACGGTATGCATGAGAAGGATAGGTGAACCCATATATGAACAAACAAGAATTAGAGAACCGTCAGAAGAAGATTCGCAACTTTTCCATCATCGCCCACATCGATCATGGTAAGTCGACGCTAGCTGACCGGATTCTCGAGAGAACTGGTGCGCTTACGGCGCGTGAAATGAAAGAACAGACGCTTGACGCGATGGATCTCGAACGGGAACGTGGCATCACGATCAAATTGAACGCTGTTAAATTGAACTATACCGCAAAAGATGGAGTTGAGTACATCCTTCATTTGATTGACACGCCTGGACACGTCGACTTCACGTATGAAGTCTCGCGCTCACTCGCGGCGTGTGAAGGTGCGGTCCTCGTCGTTGATGCCGCCCAAGGGATCGAGGCGCAGACGCTCGCAAACGTCTACCTCGCACTCGACAACGACCTCGAGATCATCCCGGTCATCAACAAGATCGACTTACCGTCGGCTGACGTCGAACGCGTCCGTCAAGAGATCGAGGACGTGATCGGACTGGACGCCAGTGATGCGGTGCCGGCTTCTGCCAAGGCAGGAATCGGGATTGAAGAAATTCTTGAACAGATCGTAGAGCTTGTGCCGCCGCCGACGGGAGATCCGTCAGCACCGCTTCAGGCTTTGATCTTCGACTCGTATTACGATGCGTATCGTGGCGTCGTCGCCTCGATCCGAGTCGTCAACGGTTCTGTCAAAGTCGGGGATAAAGTTCAAATGATGTCGACCGGTAAATCGTTCGAAGTGACGGATCTTGGTGTCTCGACACCGAAACCGTTATCTGTGAAAGAGTTGAATGTCGGAGACGTTGGTACGCTCTCGGCATCGATTAAAACGGTTGGCGACGTTCGTGTCGGTGATACGATCACGCTAGCTAAAAACCCATCGACCGAGCAACTTCCTGGTTACCGTAAGATGAACCCGATGGTATACTGCGGTCTTTATCCGATTGATGCGGCCAAGTATAACGATTTGCGTGAAGCGCTTGAACGGCTCCAGTTGTCTGATGCGGCACTCGAGTTCGAGCCCGAGACGTCACAAGCGCTCGGATTTGGTTTCCGTAGCGGATTCCTCGGTATGCTTCATATGGAAATCATTCAAGAGCGGATCGAGCGCGAGTTTGGAATCGACTTGATCACGACGGCACCGTCGGTTATCTATCACGTCACGACGACGTCAGGAGACGTCATCCACGTCGACAACCCGTCGAAGATGCCTGAGCAACAAAAAGTTGAATTGATCGAAGAGCCATACGTCAAAGCGGCGATCATGACACCGAACGATTACGTCGGCTCGATCATGGAACTTTGTCAGAAGAAACGTGGCAGTTTTATCGATATGGAGTACATCGATACGACCCGTGTTAAAATCACGTACGATATTCCGCTCAGTGAAATCGTCTACGACTTCTTTGATCAATTGAAATCAAGTACGAAAGGCTATGCCTCACTGGACTATGATTTGATCGGGTATCGTCCGTCACGCCTCGTCAAGATGGATATTCTCCTCAACAACGAGCTCGTCGATGCGCTCAGCTTTATCGTTCACCGCGACTTCGCCTACGAACGTGGGAAAGTCATCGTTGAAAAGTTAAAGGCGCTGATCCCACGGATGCAGTTCGAAGTGCCGATCCAAGCAGCGGTCAGCACGAAAATTGTCGCCCGGTCGACGATCAAGGCGTTACGTAAAAACGTCCTTGCCAAATGTTACGGCGGCGACATCTCGCGGAAACGTAAACTTCTCGAGAAACAAAAAGAAGGTAAAAAACGCATGAAGATGGTTGGATCCGTCGAAGTGCCGCAAGAAGCGTTCATGTCCGTCTTGTCGATGGACGAAGAATGAGTGGTCGCCCTTATCCATGGATAAGGGCGATTTTTTTCATTTGGCAGGATTCGTGACGTCCGGTACGGAATAGTACCCACTTACAGAAAAATAGAGGAGGAGTAGCGGTGACCGTCTATAATTTTTCAGCAGGGCCGAGCGTTTTGCCAAAATCGGTACTACAAGAAGTGCAAGACGAGTTTCTGTCTTATCAAAAAACGGGTGTCTCGATCGTCGAGATGAGCCACCGTTCGGAGCGCTTCATTGCGATTACCGAGGCGCTCGAAGCGAGGCTGCGGAGGTTGATGGACATCTCAGACGATTACGCCGTCCTTTGGCTGCAAGGCGGGGCGACGCTCCAATTCTCGATGATTCCGATGAACTTGCGTACGACAGGGCGTTTCGCTTATCTCGACAGCGGCACGTGGTCGAAAAAAGCAATCACTGATGCCCGCCACTATGGAGACGTCGCCGTCGTCGGCAGTTCGGCGAGTTCGAACTATCGGGAACTGCCTGACTATGAAGGGGATGGCGAGACCGCCGATTATCTCCATTTGACGTTGAACAATACAATCGAAGGGACACGTTATACGACGCTTCCGGATACAGGCATCCCGCTCGTCGCGGACGTGTCCTCCAATATTTTGGCGGAATCGATCGACGTGAGCCGCTACGGTCTGCTGTACGCAGGCGCCCAAAAAAATATCGGACCGGCCGGGTTAAGCGTCGTCATCATTCGTCGCGACTTGATTGTCGACCGCGATTTGCCAAGTTATTTGAACTACGCCCGTCACACCGACACCGTTTTGAACACACCGGCGACGTTTAGCATGTATGTCGCCGAACGGGTTCTCGCCTGGGTCGAACGGACGGGTGGCGTCGTCGAGATGGAACGGCGCAACCGTGAGAAGAGCGCGCGATTGTATGCTTATTTAGACGGCTCAACGTTGTTCCGGTCGCTCGTCACAGGAGATATCCGTTCATTGACGAATATTCCGTTCACGACGGGACGGGACGAGACGGATCAAGCGTTTCAACAGTTTGCCGAGGAACGTGGATTGATCGAACTTGGTGGCCACCGCTCGGTCGGAGGGCTGCGAGCCAGTCTTTACAACGCGATGCCGCTCGAAGGGGTCATTCGTTTAATTGAAGTGATGCAAGCATTTGAACAGGAGGGATACGATGTTCCACATCAAAACATATAATCAAATCGCATCAGCTGGGCTAGAGCGTTTTGAGCCGAGAGAATACGCCGTCAACGCAGTGGAGCAGGCCGATGCCTGGGTCATTCGGAGCCATGACGTTCACGACGCCGAGATTCCCCCGTACTTGCTCGCGATCGCCCGGGCCGGGGCTGGGGTGAACAACATCCCGCTTGAGCGCTTGGCGCGTCAAGGCGTCGTCGTGTTCCATACACCAGGGGCGAACGCGAACGCGGTCAAAGAACTCGTACTCGCGAGCATGCTTTTATCGGTCCGGCCGATCCTTGAAGGCGCGCGTTGGGTGAACGAGCAAACGTTCCCGAGCCAAGCGTTACTTGAGCGGGCGATGGAAGACGAGAAGCGCCGTTTCGTAGGCTCTGAATTACGAGGCAAGAAGGTCGGCATCGTCGGTCTCGGCGCGATCGGGGCGTCGCTCGCGAACGACCTGCTCCAGCTCGGTGTCGACGTCGTCGGGTACGACCCGCATTTATCGGTCGATGGGGCGTGGAACGTATCAAAGCAAGTAAAACGAGCCAAGCATTTAGACGACTTGCTTAGAGACGTCGATTTGCTCTCGATCCATATGCCGCTGACGGACGACACACGCAACTTGATCGATGCTAGTTGGTTCAAACGGATGAAGCCTGGAGTAACGTTATTGAACTTCGCCCGCGGCGAGCTCGTGAACGACGCTGACTTGATTGAGGCGTTACAAGATAAAGTGGCGACGTACATTACAGACTTCCCGCAACAGGCGTTACTCGGCCACCCGCAAGTCGTCGCTTTTCCGCATCTTGGGGCTTCGACACGAGAATCCGAAGTGAATTGCGCGATTCAAGCCGTCGATACGCTGAAACTATATTTAGAGACCGGAAACATTCGGAATTCCGCTAACTTCCCGGACACTGAACTTCCATACGTCGGCAAGCGACGCTTGGCGGTGCTGCATTTGAACGTCCCGAACATGGTCGGTCAAATCGCGAGCCGGCTCGCCGAGAACGGGATCAACATTGATAACATGGTGAATCGCAGCCGGAACGATGTGGCCTACACGATGATCGACATCGATAACCATAAACAAGAAGAACTGTCCGTGCATGCTTTGTACGACATCGAGGGCGTCATGCGCGTCCGTGAATTTTAAGGAGGGATCAATATGGTCATATTTAAACCGTTTAAACCGTATATGCCGGCCCATCCTGAAGCTGTGGCGGCCGACCCGTACGACGTCGTGAACGTCGAACAGGCACGAGGAGACGTCGAGCGACGTCCGAACTCATTTCTCTCGATCGATAAGCCGGAACTGTTTGTCGCTGACCTGTCACTCGAAGCGTGGGGGCGTCGTGCGAGGGCCGAGTTGGAACGATTGTACGAGACTGAACTGACAGAACAGGCAAACGGCTTTTACGTGTATCGGCTGACGAGTCAAGGACGGCGTCAAACCGGTCTCGTGGCGACGTTTTCGGTCGCAGATTATGAGGCGGGCCGGATCAAAATCCATGAACATACACGAGAAGTGAAAGAGCGGGAACGGGTCGAACATGTGGCGGCGACGAAAGCGCACACCGGACCTATTTTACTGAGCCATGAGCCGGACGAGGCGTTACGGCGCGTCCTTGAAGCCGCAACGAACGAACGACCTCTGTTTTCCTTCACGGACAGTCAAGGTGTCTTGCACGAAGGCTATGCGGTGCCGCCGAAAGACCAGGCGCGTGTCATTATGATCGGGGCGACGATCCCGTCCATCTATATCGCCGACGGGCATCATCGGGCCAAAGCGGCGGCTGTCGTCGCGGCGCGAGAACTGCCTGAAGGTGAATCGAAACTAGAACGCGATCACTTTTTAGGCGTGCTCTTCCCGAGCGACGAGTTGACGATCTTGCCGTACCATCGGCTGTTGACCGATGTTACGCCTGAAGAAGTCGCGGCTTTATTGGACGGGATTTCGTTCTCGTACGAAGTGCTGTCGACTGACGGCCTCATCGTTCCGCAAGCGCGCGGTTCGTTCGGATTGTCTTACCGCGGCAAACAGTATGCGTTGACGAAACGACAGTCGACCACGGCTCTCGACGTTGCCACGCTACAAAGGGATATTCTCGAACCGTACTTCCGAGTGGACGATGTCCGGACCGATAATCGGATTGACTTCGTCGGCGGCTCAGACGCCGTCGAACAACTAGAACGGTTGGCCGAACGACCGGATGTCGTCGTGTTGACATGTCATGCTACGGCGATGGGAGAGTTGATGCAGGTCGCCGATGAATCCGGACAGATGCCACCGAAATCGACTTGGTTCGAGCCGAAACTGAAGAGCGGATTGTTCATCCATCGTTTCGATTGAATGCAGACAGTGGCGTGAAGACGTAAAAAGCGTTATAAATGGAAGGAGAAGAAAGGGGTGGCCGCCATGGCTAAAGCCGTATATCTTCACATTCCATTTTGTGAACATATTTGTTATTACTGCGATTTCAACAAGGTGTTCTTAAAGAACCAACCGGTTGATGACTATTTAGATGCGTTAGAACGAGAGATCGTCCTATCGCTTGAACAATATCCGACAGATGAGATCGAGACGATCTTTATCGGCGGAGGAACGCCGACCGCGCTCGATGAGGTGCAGATGAAACGTCTCATGGACATGGTCGAGCGGCACTTGCTCCCGCTCGCTACAAAGAATATAGAATACTCGGTCGAGGCGAATCCGAACTTTGTGAGCGCCGAAAAGCTCGATACGATGAAACGAGGCGGTGTCAACCGCGTCAGTTTCGGCGTCCAGACGTTCGACGACGGCGGGCTTGAACGGATCGGGCGGACGCATCGGGCGGATGACGTGTTCGCGACGGTAACGGAGGCGGCGAAACGGTTCGACAACATCTCGATCGACCTCATGTTCGGACTACCGGAGCAAACGCTCGAACAGATCGAACGGGACCTCGACTTGGCGTTCAAACTGCCGATCCAACACGTCTCGTCCTATTCCTTGATCCTCGAACCGCACACCGTCTTCGCGATCCAAGACCGCAAAGGCAAGCTTCGTCTGCCGGGTGAGGACATCGAAGTCGCCATGTACTTGAAAGTCATGGAGACGCTCGAACGCCGTGGGCTCAAGCAGTACGAGATCTCGAACTACAGTGTCGAGGGACGGGAGAGCCGTCACAACCAAGTGTATTGGCGGAACGAGGAGTATTACGGCTTCGGAGCCGGGGCTCACAGTTACTTGAACGGCGAGCGCCGGGCGAACGTCGCGCCGATCCCGCACTATATCAAGGCGGAAGGTTTACCGGTTCGAAGTACGACGACACTCGAGACGTTCGAGCGGATGGAAGAAGAGTTGTTTCTCGGACTCCGGATGCGCAGCGGTGTGTCGTTCGAGACGTTCGAAACGAAGTACGGTGTCTCGATGGAGTCGGTGTTCGGGCACGTCTTGTCCGAACTGAAAGCGAAACAGTTGATTGAAACGACGGACACGCACGTCCGGTTGACCGAATCGGGACTCCCGCTCGCCAACGAGGCGTTCGCGGCATTCATCGGTGAGGCACGATTAAATGATGTGACAACGTAAAAACAGGCGAATCCGATGTCGGATTCGCCTGTTTTAGTTAGAGAACGAGCTCGCGGTAGATCGGCATGAGCCGTCCGAACGTGTCCTCGACAAGGGCGAGGAACGCCGCTTCGTTTTGGAGGATCGAGGCATCGGCCGAAAGTTGACGACCGATCAAGAAGTCGGCTTTTTTGACGGTCGCGAAGCGCTCGACGATGGCATCGATTGACGCAGAGGACGTCTCTTCGATCAAGAACGCTTCTTTTTTCATATGATCGCCGGCGAGATGGAAGTCGGGAAATTCATGTTTAAAGTCGATTGTCATGAGTCGTTTGCCGATTGCTTCTTTGTTTGGCATCTCGTAGATGAACGCGAGCCAGACGAACACCCGGTCGTCAAACAGACCGACTTGGAAATGGGGATGCTTTTTATAGCCGCGCTTGTCGTGGCAGATCGCCATCCACGTATCTTTCGGCGGATTGACCGTCCGGCGGGCGTGCTTGGCGACGTGGAGATAGAGCGGGATGCCGACGTCGGCTTCAAGTTGTGGACCGACCTCGTCATAGATGCGATGGAACAGCGGTTGAATATCCGCGCGAATACCTGACATGCGGGCGTCGAGCCCGTCTTGCGTAAACACGTTAAATTGTTTAGTTGTAAACATATGATCACCTCAATTCGTATCATACCGAAAGTGCGCGGAAGATGCATTTCGAATGACTTTCAATCAACGGAAAAATGATGCATTTGAATTGACAAATAAGGAGAACGTGATAGAATTTGAAGTGTGATTAGCACTCAGCAAATATGAGTGCTAGTAAAAGTGAGGCCAATCCTTCAGAGAGGAGTGATGTTGTGCTGACAGAGAGACAATTGCTCATTTTACGAGCGATCATTGATGATTACATTCAGACAGCCCAGCCCGTCGGTTCTCGGACGCTTTCGAAACGGGATGATTTGTCGTTCAGTTCGGCGACGATCCGAAACGACATGGCGGATTTAGAAGACATGGGCTTGATTGAAAAACCGCACACTTCAGCAGGACGAATCCCGTCTGAAGTCGGGTATCGTTATTACGTCGATCACCTTGTCGAGACGAAACTCATCGACGAGCGGGAAACGTATCGACTCGGAGAGCGCTTGCGGGCGTCCGCCCAAGAGTCAGAAGTCCTCATTCGTCAAGCCGCTGACCTACTCTCTGACTTGACCAATTATACGACGGTAGCGCTCGGCCCGAGCAGTCAGATGAACCGGCTGGCACGGATCGATTTGATGCCGCTCGATGAACGGCGCGGTGTCGTCTTGATTGTAACGGATCAAGGGCACGTCGAACATCGAACGGTCGTGTTCGAATCGCCGATGGCGCCGGATATGGTCGAACAAACAATCCGATTTTTAAACGATCGTCTAAAAGGAACTCCGCTCGGTCAACTGAAGTTCCGTATCGGAGAAGAAGTGTCAAACCTTCGCCTCGCTCATCAACAACAATATGAATCAATGATGCAACTCATTCAAGCGACCGTCGGGGTGCATCATCCGACCTCGCTGTATCTTGGTGGAAAGAAAAATATTTTCAACCAACCCGAGTTTCAAACGCTCGATACGTTACGTCCGTTCCTAGAGTGGATCGACGAGCAAGAACGGTTGACCGACTGGCTCGAATCGTTGCCAAATCGCGAGATTTATGTGAGCATTGGGAGCGAGAATGGGATTCTTGCGCTTCAAAATTGTAGCGTCATCACCTCGGACTATACGCTCGATGGCAAGACGTTCGGGACGATCGCGATGATCGGTCCGACCCGGATGGACTATCGGCACGGGGTACGGATGATGGGACAGATCATTGAAGCGTTAAGGCGAACGAAACTAGAAGAGTGAACGAAAGGAGCCTCAATATGACTACTGAAAATCAAAACGGGCCAGACCAAGAAGAAGTGCTCGAAGAGAAAGATTTCGACGCGTTGCAGTCAGAGACTGTGGACGCTGACGAGGTTTCAAATGCTGAAATAGTGGAAGAAAGTTCTGAGGGACCAGATTTGCAACAAGAAATCGAAGCGCTCAAAGCGAGCGAGCTTCGGATTCGCGCTGATTTTGACAACTTCCGTCGCCGAACAAACGAAGAGAACGCGAAACGCGTCAAGTTTGCTTCGCAAGCCGTCATCGAGAAACTGATTCCGCTCATCGATAACTTTGAGCGTGCGCTTCAAGTCGAAGCGTCATCGGATGACGCTAAACAGATTCAAGCGGGTGTCGACATGATCCACCGTCAATTGCTCGACGTGTTAAACGCCGAGAACGTTGAAGTGATCGAAGCGGTCGGTCAGCCGTTCGACCCGAATTATCATCAAGCGGTCATGCAAGAACCGAGTGATGAGTTCGAGTCTGGGATTGTAACGATGGAGCTTCAAAAAGGGTACACGTTGCACGGACGCGTCATTCGTCCAAGCATGGTAAAAGTTTCGGAATAAAATTACTTAACTAGATGGAGGAATAGACAATGGCTAAAATTATCGGAATTGACTTAGGAACAACGAACTCTTGTGTAGCAGTTATGGAAGGTGGCGAAGCGGTCGTCATCTCAAACGCAGAAGGGAACCGTACGACACCGTCTGTCGTCGCATTCAAAGGGGAAGAGCGTCAAGTCGGTGAAGTCGCGAAGCGTCAAGCGATCACGAACCCGAACACGATCCAATCGATCAAGCGTCATATGGGAACGTCACATACGGTCGAAGTCGACGGTAAGAAATTCACGCCACAAGAAATTTCGGCCATCATTTTGCAAAAACTTAAAAAAGATGCAGAAGACTACCTTGGTGAGTCCGTAACTGAAGCGGTCATCACAGTTCCTGCCTACTTTAACGACGCTGAGCGTCAAGCGACGAAAGACGCCGGGAAAATTGCCGGTCTCGATGTCAAACGGATCATCAACGAGCCGACAGCAGCGGCGCTCGCTTACGGCCTCGACAAAGGTGAAGATCACACGATCTTGATCTATGACCTCGGTGGCGGTACGTTCGACGTCTCGATTCTCGAGCTCGGAGATGGCGTGTTTGAAGTTGTCGCGACAGCAGGGGACAACCGACTCGGTGGAGACGACTTTGACCAGAAAGTCATCGATTATCTCGTGTCTGAATTCAAAAAAGAGAACGGCATCGACCTCGCGCAAGACAAGATGGCGCTCCAACGTTTGAAAGATGCAGCCGAGAAAGCGAAGAAAGACCTTTCAGGCGTGACAAGCGCGCACATCAGCCTCCCGTTCATCACAGCAGGAGCAGCTGGCCCGCTTCACCTTGAAACAACACTCACACGTGCGAAATTCGATGAATTGACAGCAGACCTCGTCGAGCGCACGATGGAACCGACTCGCCGCGCGTTGAAAGACTCAGGCCTCACGCCGTCTGACCTCGACAAGATCATCCTCGTCGGTGGTTCGACACGTATCCCTGCGGTCCAAAAAGCGATTCACGATTTCACGAAGAAAGAGCCGTTCAAAGGCGTTAACCCGGACGAAGTCGTTGCCCTCGGCGCAGCGATCCAAGGCGGTGTCCTTGCCGGTGACGTAAAAGACGTCGTCCTTCTCGACGTGACTCCGCTTTCGCTCGGTATCGAGACGATGGGTGGCGTGATGACGAAGTTGATCGATCGCAACACGACGATTCCGACATCGAAATCACAAGTCTTTTCGACAGCGGCAGACAACCAGCCAGCCGTTGACATCCACGTCTTGCAAGGTGAACGCCCGATGGCGCCTGACAACAAGACGCTCGGTCGTTTCCAGTTGACGGACATCCCGCCGGCACCACGCGGTGTCCCGCAAGTCGAAGTCAAGTTTGACATCGATGCGAACGGAATCGTTCACGTATCGGCGAAAGACCTCGGTACGAACAAAGAGCAGTCGATCACGATCCAGTCGTCTTCAGGTATCGACGAGGCTGAAATCGAGCGCATGGTGAAAGAAGCGGAAGCGAACGCGGAAGCAGACAAACAGCGTAAAGAAGAAGCAGAGCTCCGTAACGAAACGGACCAACTCGTCTTCGCGACGGACAAGGCGATCAAAGACCTTGGAGATAAAGTCGACGCAACGGATAAAGACAAAGCCGAAGCAGCGAAAGAAAAAGCAAAATCAGCACTTGAAGGTACAGACCTCGAAGCAATCCGTACGGCGAAAGATGAGCTATCTGAAGTCGTACAAGAATTGACGCAAAAAGTATATGCGAACATGGCTGAACAGCAAGGTGCTGAAGGCGCTGAGACACAAACAGAAGCGAAAGACGATAACGTCGTCGACGCGGAGTTTGAAGATCTCGACGATCGTAAATAAGGCAACCGATAGATTGGATGGCGCCAAAGCAGGTTTCTGCTTTGGCTCTTTCCATGTTAAGGTAGAATCGGTAAAATCGAACTTGAAACAGTAAAGAGGAGAGAGTAACGTGGCGAAACGAGATTATTATGAAGTGCTTGGCCTAGACAAATCGGCCTCGGCGCAAGACATCAAACGGGCCTACCGCAAATTGGCACGAGAGTACCACCCAGACATCAACCAAGAGCCGGATGCGGCCGATAAATTTAAAGAGCTCGGTGAGGCGTATGAAGTGCTGTCAGACGAGCAGAAACGGGCCCAGTATGACCGCTTCGGATTTGAAGGAGCGAGCCAGTTCGGAGGCGGCGGTGACTTCCAAGGCGGATTCGGCGACATCTTCGACATGTTCTTCGGCGGCGGCGGACGTCGTCAAGACCCAAACGCACCGCGACGCGGAGAAGACTATCAATACGTCGTCGACCTCGACTTCATGGAGAGCGTGACCGGTAAAACGGAAACGATCGACCTTGAGATTGAAGTCGAATGTGACACGTGTATGGGCAGTGGTGCCAAGCCGGGGACGAAACCAGAGACGTGCGGCCGTTGTGGCGGTAGCGGTGTCGAAACGGTCGAACAGAACACGGTGCTCGGTCGCATGGTCAATCAGCGGACGTGTAGCCAATGTCATGGGACAGGCAAGACGATCAAAGAGAGATGTACAACGTGCCATGGCTCTGGTCACGTCAAGAAGACACAGCAAGTCGAAGTCAAAATTCCGGCCGGTATCGATAACGGCCAACAGATCCGCATGTCCGGCAAAGGTGGTCCTGGCGCTAACGGTGGCCCGGCCGGCGATCTTTACATCGTCGTCCGCGTTCGGGCGCACGAAATCTTCGAGCGTGTCGACCAGCACATCTCGATGGAGATGCCGGTCACGTTCGCGCAAGCAGCACTCGGCGCCGAACTCGAAGTCCCGACCGTGCACGGCAAGGTCAGCTTGAAAGTGCCAGCCGGAACACAGACCGGATCGAAATTCCGTTTGCGTGGAAAAGGGATGCCGAGCGTTCGCGGCGGCGGCAACGGCGACCAGTACGTCAATATCGTCATCATGACACCGACGAACATGACAGATCGTCAAAAAGAATTGCTCCGCGAGTTTGAAGAGATCAGCGGAGAAGCGGGCGTGGAAGAACAGCACGGCCTCTTCCAAAAGATGAAAAAGTTTTTTAGCCAGTAAAAGGAGCGTGTACAAGCGATGAAATGGTCTGAAATTTGTGTCCACACGACACAGCAGGCAGTCGAAGCCGTATCAAATTTACTACATGAAGTGGGGGCACAAGGTGTCGTCATCGAGGACGTCGAAGACTACGACCGGATGATGGCAGAAGATCATTTCGGAGAGATTTGGGACGAATCCGGCCGCGATACGTATCCAACGTCGGGTGTCCACGTGAAAGCGTACGTTCCTGTCTCAGGCGACCTACCGGACACGCTCTCGACACTGAAAAAAGAAATTGAACGGCTGCGAAATATCTTTGAAGTCGGCGCTGGTACCGTGACGGCGCTCGAGATGGATGAGGAGGACTGGGCCCACTCGTGGAAGCAGTACTATAAACCGGTCAAGATCTCGCAACATCTCACGATCGTGCCGCTGTGGGAAGAATACGTGCCACAACCGGAAGAGAACGTGATCTTGCTCGACCCGGGTATGGCGTTCGGGACCGGGACGCACCCGACGACGATGCTGTGCATTCAAGCAATCGAGAACTATATTCAACCGGGTGACCGCTTGATCGATGTCGGGACGGGCTCAGGCGTACTTGCCATCGCGGCGGCGAAGCTTGGCGCGGAACGAGTCGAGGCGCTCGATTTGGATGCGGTCGCGGTCGAATCGGCCCGCCAAAACGTCGAGACGAACGGCGTTCTAGACGTCGTCGACGTCAAGACGGGTGATTTGTTGAAAGGGATGAGCGGTGAGTATGACTTGATCGTCGCCAATATTTTAGCCGACGTCATCATGCTGTTCGTTGACGATGCTTACGTGCGCGTCAAACCAGGCGGCTATTTCATCACGTCGGGTATCATCGGCCAAAAACGAGATGAAGTGACGGCAGCGCTCAAGGCGGCTGGATTCTCGATCGAAGAGACGCGAGTCATGGAAGACTGGGTCGCCATCATCGCGAAGAAGGGGTAAGCCATGCAACGCTATTTCTTACAACGTGATGCGTTTAAAACAGACACGGTCGCATTGCCGCAAGACGTCGTCCATCATATCGGGACGGTGTTGCGGGCGGGACCGGGTTATCAGATGGTGTTGTTAGACGGTACAGGTGTCGAGTACGTCTGTGAGGTGATTGCGCTCGAAAAAAAATCGGGGACGG
This sequence comes from Exiguobacterium sp. SH31, assembly GCF_001816105.1. Lineage (NCBI taxonomy): Bacteria > Bacillati > Bacillota > Bacilli > Caryophanales > Exiguobacterium > Exiguobacterium sp. SH31. Next base: position 457 of record NZ_LYTG01000017.1, on the reverse strand, counting down.
CAAAAGTACTCGAAGCGCGGCAGGCGACGACTGAACTGCCCGTTGATGTGACGCTCGCCTACGCACTGCCGAAAGGTGATAAAGTCGAGCTCGTCGCTCAAAAAGCGACCGAGCTCGGGTTGCATCATTTGAAGTTGTTCGAGTCGAAACGATCGGTCGCGAAATGGGACGCAAAAAAAGCCCCTAAGAAAGTTGAACGGCTACAGAAAATCATGCAAGAAGCGGCCGAACAGTCGTACCGGGCCGTCGTCCCGACGTGCGCGTACGTCTCGTCGCGTGACCTGCTAGACGACTTTTCTAATTACGATGCGGTCGTCATCGCTTATGAAGAGTCGGCGAAGCAAGGGGAACAAGCTGGCCTCGCGGCTGTCTTCCAATCACTTGAGCGCGGGCAGCGTCTTTTGTTGATTGTCGGTCCGGAAGGCGGATTTGACGAGCAGGAAGTAGACGCCTGGAC
>NZ_LYTG01000016.1:0-57495 GCF_001816105.1 Exiguobacterium sp. SH31 | reverse complement strand
GACGTTGCCTGCTAAGTCAACCGCTTCAATCGTAAACGAGTTTTGGCCGGATGAGACAGGTACTGTCACGCTTACAGTTTTTGATGATGCTCTCATCTCATAAGGCTCTTTGAGCGCTTGGCTATGGAGGAGATCACCATTTAAGAATAACTTAAGGTCGTCAAAATTATCTTTCACGGTCACATCGAAGGAGACTGTCTTTTGCTTTTTAGTGATTTTCTTAGGCAGTTTCCCGATGCTCAATGTGGCAGGCGTCGCATCGACGAAGATGACCCGTTGGAAGTTCGTAACATTGCCGGCAGCGTCTTCGGCGACAAACCGAACTTTATGGACGCCGTCCGTGTACGTACGCGTCGTGTTGAAGACGTATCGCTTCGTCTCCGCGTTCCATGTGAGCGGTACATCGATGTTGTCGACAGTGAACGATTGAATCGCCGATTGATCATCAACCGATCCGTTGATCGGAATGACTGACGTGTTGTAAGGCGTCAGCGCGAGCGGGGCGTCAACGAACACACCTGGTTTGTTTGCATCATTCGTAGTCGGGATGATACGGGTTTGGCTGTTACCTGCTTGGTCGGTCACACGAACACTCACTTCATCTGTATCGCTCAGCGGCGCCTCCAATGCAAACGTTGCGGCTTGACCGCCTTGTTTACCCATTGAGTTACCATTGAGGAAGTATTCGATCGAATAAATACCAGAGAAGTCGTCGGTCGCCTGGACCGTTAATTGATCCTCATTCCAGCGTGAGTTGAACGCCGGGTCCGTATAATCGACTTTGACCGGAATTCGTAGCGCTTGCGCTTGTTTTTTCGCATAGTCGATACCAGCCTCGATTTCATAGAAGTATTTGCCGGCAGGGGCAGGTTGTCCATTAATGTTTCCATCCCATGCATAATCTGCAGAGTAGTAGTACGGGTTATCGCTCCCGCCATCAAAGAAGTTCTTGCGCAGTTCCTCATCAAGACGGAGTGTGCGGACGACGTCACCGTTTTCATTCACAATTCGGAACTTGATGTCTTTGGCGTTGCGTAATAGCGAGAAGACAGGTGCAACGACATCTTTTGAGCCGTCCGCATCCGGTGAGAAGGCGACAGCGTCCGCATCAATCGATTCATCTAAGTTCAGACCAAGATAGTTACCGGTCTGATCGACCAGTCCTGCCACGTCGTAGAAAGATCCGTCTACATAAATCGTTTCGTCAAAAATCGGTGCTTGTCCCCAATCGCCTTCAAATCCTACGAAAGGAACGACGAGCGCAGGGTTGCCCTCTTGGCTCGTGCTATCAGTCAAGCGAATGAAGCCATCGACGAAGTACCCGTTTGTGAAGACGCTGTTCGCTGCCACGAGCCCCTCTAACGTTTGAGGATCGAGTACTTTTGCTTTTGAGACGTCAAGTTTGATGGTCAATTCAATTTTCTGTTTTGCCTTCAAATTAACTTTGTTTGTCTTTTTCCCATTGATCGTCAATATGGCCTCTTGCAGAGCTTGTGCTTCCATCGCATTTTGTACGACTCCGTCCGCGTTTTCGACCGCTAAGTCTGTTTGCAATGATGAGGCCACATTGTAGGATACGGGCTTAGTAGACAGATTCTCGACGACGATTTTAAATGTGGCCTTGCTTCGATCGAGTTCTTTCAAGGCGACTTTTGCTTCTTTTGAATCCTTCTCATAGGCGACGGCCGGCGAGGACACTGCCGCATGAAGTTGCATGAGCCCGGCTCCGCCGCGGCGAGGCGAGTAAGGAAGCGACTGTTTGAGTTGTAAGTTGTAAGGTCCGATGTCGGTGATCGATTTAGACGTATTCAACAACAGGTTTTTGGCCATCGTCACCCGTTGTTTTCCGCTCAGATTAAACTCTTGATCGACACGTTGCAAAACTAGCGCCGCGCCACCGGCGACGTGCGGGGCGGCCATCGATGTCCCGCTCATCAATCCGTACTGGTCGTCGTTGAGCGTCGAGAAGATTTGTCCGCCCGGGGCCGACAGTTCAGGTTTGAAGTCTAAGTTTGGTGTCACACCCCAAGACGTGAAAGCAGATAAGGCGCCGGCTGAACGATTGGCGACGCTGATCCGGTCACCTTTGAAATGGACAGACAGCGAAGTGGCAGCGTCTAACCGCTCTTTTAAATCATTGCCATCTTTAATGCTAAGCGAAGCCATCGGGAGGGACGGATTATCAAGCGCCATACTGACGTAATCCCCATGACCGACAGCGCCACGGACGATGACGCCTGCGGCACCATTTGCTTCGGCTGTCTTTTGAATGTTCGAATAGAAGTATCCTCCATCGCGGACCGCGAAAACGAGTTTTCCTTTCACATCTTTGCCCTCATAGTTCGCAGGTTGACCGTCTCCTACAGACACAATCTCAAATTCTCCTTGCTTGAAAGCGGGACCGTCTTGTTTTTTCCAGCCGATTTTTTTGGCGTCATCGCCTGCGCCCAGTGTGAAAGCGTCCAATTGGATTTGGTCGTTTTCAAGTGAAGCGACAGAAGTCGAAGCCGGACTGACACTTGGCGCACCGACAACACCTGTATCAGGATTCGAAGCATGCGGTAAGTCAAACCCGCTCCCGAAATAAGCCGAGTTTCCTGCAGAGATTGACATGAAAATACCGTTGTCGACCGCGCGTTGGACTGCTTGTTGTTCAGGTGATTCTGCATCGACAAAGCCTGCAGTGGAGCCCAAACTCATATTGATGACATCCGCGCCGAGCTTGATGGCGTCGTCAATTGCTTTAATATAAATGTCGCCATAAGTAGACGCATAGTTCGGGTCGTTGCTGAATACTTTCATACCGAGAACTTGCGCTTCAGGGGCGACTCCTTTTAGACCGCCAGTCGTCTCGTCACCGTTGGCCGCGACCGTGCCGGATACGTGCATGCCGTGCATCGAGGCCCCGGGTGAGTCGTCTCGGATGTCTGAGTTTTCATCAAAGTAGTTATATGCGTATGGGACTTTATCATTTATGTATGCACCAGGAAGGCCGAAAGTTTGAACGACTGTGTCGACTTCGCTCTTAGACAACTCTGCCTTGTCTTGTTCACTTAATTTGAAGTCACGATGTGTCGCGTCGATTCCGCTATCAATGACGGCAACGATCGTCCCTTCACCGGTATATCCATAATCGCCCCATGTCTGTTGGGACTGGACCATATCATTACTTGTGACCATATCTGGTTTTACTTCAGGTCGATCATACTCGTTGACAATATGGACGCTAGCGACCTCTGGGAGGGCTTCGACTGTACGAATGTCTGCCGGAGACAAAAATGTACTGAAGCCGTTGTAAACGGTTGTGAACTCTTCAATTGGTGTGGCGCTGACGCCTTCGTCTTTGATTGCGGATTTAGCTTTGGCTTGCTCGGACTTGACGAGTCGTTGCGCCCCGTCTTGCTCAGATTTAGACAGCTCGTTAAATTTTTTTCCTTTCTGTTCTGCTTTCACAATTGCCGGTTCCCCGACGAGTTCGACGACGACACGGACTTTTTTCTGTTTCTTCTCCGTGACCATCTTTGGTTTAGCAGGCGATTCAGCAGACACCGGAGCGGCACTGAGACCGATGAGCCCGGGGGTAAGTGCCAAACAGGCGGCAAGGGAGACGTTCGTATAAAGTTTCAGTCGTGACATGACAAAATTTCCTCCTCGATTGTTTAAAAATGTAAAAAAGTAACGATTAAAGAGAATGATAACGAAGACTAACGTAAAACTCCCTAGTTTTTTTAAAAATAAGGGTAATAAATTTGAACAAATTTAAAAATTCTGACAATTACCTTTGACCTATATTCCGTGAACCATATTGGTCCTATTCTCATCGGTTCCACTCAGATTTTAATTATTTGATTGAATGAGATGAGATAGAGTCGAGCAATCGAAACAATTCACTTGAGATTTTTTTTAAAAGTTGATATGGTCTGAATAGATAAAACATATAAAACTTATCGACATAGTCGGAATAAAGTGATGGGGTGGAGCAATGGGATTACAGTTCATGGACATTTTTAAGGAATGGGCAACGCAATACGACACGACCGTGGCCGGACATGACGAGCAATATAAAGAAGTGTTCGCAGGTTATGAGGAGATGTTGAGCGAAGTCGTGGATCATCTCGAAGGGAAGGTCATGGAGTTCGGAGTCGGGACCGGAAACTTAAGTATGAAGATTTTAGAACGTCACGAGCTGGTTGCGGTCGAACCGTCACCGGAGATGAGGGCAGTCGCCGCCGAGAAACTTGAGATTGATATTATCGACGGTGACTTTTTAAACTACCCGACGACAGAGCAGATAGATACGATCGTGTCGTCGTACGCGTTTCACCATCTGACGGATGAAGAGAAACGGACAGCGATTCAAGGTTACGTCGAGCAGCTCGATTCACCGCGATTCGTCTTACTCGACACGATGTTCGCCTCGCAAAAGGCGAAGCGAGACATTCTCGACTGGGCGAGCGTGAACGGTTACGACGATTTAATCGAAGACTTGAACCGTGAGTTTTATCCTTACACGCAAACAATCCAAGCAATGCTCGAAGCGAACGGCTATACGGTCTCGCTGACACAAAAAAATAAATTCGTCTGGCTCGTCGTGGCCACGAAACAATCTGGAGGAACTCAACCATGAAAAGTTACAAAGTCGAAAGTTTTAATTTGGACCATACAAAAGTACAAGCTCCTTACGTCCGTTTAGCGGGTGTGAAAAAAGGGACGGCCGATACGATCTATAAATACGACATTCGCTTCATCCAACCGAACGAGGGACTCATGCCGATGCGGGCCGTCCACTCGCTCGAACACTTGATCGCTGAAAATAGCCGCAGTCACTCGGAGCAAATCGTCGACGTCTCGCCGATGGGTTGCCAGACTGGTTTTTACTGGACGATGTTGAACGATGGAGACTACGAAGCGATGCTCAGCCTCGTCGAAGCGACGTTGCGTGATGCGGTCGCTGCTGAAGAGTTGCCGGCGCAAAACCCGATCCAATGCGGAAGTGCCAACCACCACGACTTCGAGGGCGCTAAAAAACTAGCGGCTGATATGCTCGCGAAACGTGACGAGTGGCACATCATCTTTAAGGACGAAGCGTAATATGCTCGTCAATAACGTCTATGAACTGATTGGGGACACGCCGCTGCTTGAGTTACGGACGTTGCCTGTCCCCAAAGGCGTTAAAATATACGGCAAGCTCGAGATGATGAATCCAGGCGGGAGTGTGAAAGACCGGCTCGGGCTTCATTTGATTGAACAAGCGCTTGAACGCGGCCAACTTGAACGAGGCGGTACGGTCGTTGAGCCGACGGCCGGAAATACTGGTATCGGACTCGCCCTCGCCTGTCAGCGATATGGGGTGAACTTGATGACGGTCACGCCTGAAAAGTTTAGTCAAGAAAAGCAAGCGCTCATGTCATTGCTCGGCGCGACTGTCATCAACACGCCGACGGAACTCGGGATGCATGGTGCGATCGAGCGGGCCAAAGAGTTGGCGGTTGAACATAACGCCTACTTACCTGAACAGTTTTCAAACCCCGATAATCCTGGTACGTACGTGGACTCACTCGCGCAAGAGTTGCTCCGCGACGTGCCGAACATCGATGTCTTCATCGCCGGCGCGGGCTCGGGTGGCACGTTCACCGGGGTCGCCGCGGTTTTAAAAAAACACGGCACACGCAACGTCGTTGTCGAGCCTGAAGGGTCCATCTTGAATGGCGGGCAACCAGGTCCCCATAAAACAGAAGGAATCGGTGTCGAGAAGTGGCCTCCGTTTTTAGATCGCGAACTTGTCGACGGGATCTATACGATCTCTGACGATGACGCGTTTTACTACGTCGCTCATTTGGCGAAGCAAGAAGGACTGCTCGTCGGAAGTTCATCAGGCGCGGCCATCGCCGCCTGTGTGCAAGAAGCAAATCGGATGACCGAAGGTGTCATCGTCACGATTTTACCAGACAGTGTCGAACGTTATTTAAGTCAAGGAATAGTCAAGGAGGCAGACCATGCGTACAAAAACAGCACTCATTCACGGCGGTAAGACAACAGATCCATTGACCGGTGCCGTGACACCGGCCATCTACCAAACGAGTACTTATAAACAAGATGGAATCGGCAATTTGCGGGACGGGTATGAGTATTCGCGGACGGCCAATCCGACGCGGACGGCGCTTGAGACGCTGATCGCCGACATCGAAGGCGGGGCGCGTGGTTTTGCGTTCGCTTCAGGGATGGCGGCCATCTCGACGATTCTCATGTTAATGAAATCAGGGGACCACGTCATCGTCGGTTCTGACGTATATGGGGGAACGTACCGTGTATTCAATCGAGTATTTCAATCACTTGGCTTGGAAGCATCTTTTGTCGATACGTCTGACGCGGCGGCAGTCCGCGAAGCCGTTCAACCGAACACGAAAATGATTTACGTCGAAACGCCGACGAATCCGCTCTTGAACGTCACGGACATGCGCAGTGTGCGTGACATTGCGACCGAGGCCGACGTCTTGTTCGTCGTTGACAACACGTTCATGACACCATATTTCCAAAATCCGATTGAGTTCGGTGCGGACTACGTCTTGCATAGCGCCACGAAATATTTAGGTGGACACAGTGACGTCGTCGCCGGTCTTGTCGTCGCCCGGACCGAAGAACTTGGGGAACGCTTGGCGTTCCTGCAAAACTCGGTCGGAGCCGTGCTCGGGCCGCAAGACAGCTTCCTCGTCGTGCGCGGCATCAAGACACTCGCCGTTCGGATGGAAGAGATCGAGACGAACGCGCTCGCACTCGTCGAGTTCTTGACGTCTCACGAGGCGATCAGCCGGGTGTTGCACCCGAGCATTGCCAGCGAGACGGCGAAACAAGTCCATCTGTCGCAAGCCCGTGGGTTTGGCGGGATGATCGCTTTTGACGTCGGATCGGCCGAAGCGGCAGAGACAGTCGTTGCGAAAACGAACTACTTCACGCTCGCTGAAAGTCTCGGTGCGGTCGAGAGCTTGATCAGCGTGCCGGCACGGATGACACATGCCTCGATTCCGGCCGAACGTCGGGCAGAACTCGGCATCACGGACGGGCTCGTCCGTATCTCTGTCGGACTTGAAGACGTGAACGATTTGATTGAAGACTTGGAGCAAGCACTTGCGGCCTTGACGACAATCACGAGCTGAATGAACGTGTGACACGAGGTGCGCTCTCAGAGCGCGCCTCTTTTGTCGTGTAGGGTGCTAGAAAAAATCGCTTGAATGTCCGAAACGCATCGACTAAACTGACGATAATTGATGAAGAGAGCGGGTGAACGGATTGAATAAAGGAGTCATGCCCACAATCGGTGCGTACGTCATGTGGGGCATCCTGCCGATCTATTGGAAATTTCTACAGGAAATACCGAGCAGTCAAATCCTCGCCCACCGTATCGTCTGGTCGTTTCTATTCATTTTACTCGTCTTGAAATGGACGAAACAGTGGACTGAATTCAATTATGCGCTCAGACATCGGGCGACGCGGAACGCCTTTATGTTGAACGGCTTTATCGTCAGTGCGAACTGGTTTGTCTACATATGGGCGGTCAATCACGGCTATATCATCGAGGCATCGCTCGGATATTATATCAATCCGCTCGTCAGCATGGTGTTAGGTGTCCTCGTTTTTCGGGAATCATTAAATCGAGTCCAATGGCTCGCGGTCGGTGTCGCGACGATCGGGGTGCTCGTCTTGACGTTCGGTTATGGGTCGTTTCCGTGGATCGCTTTCATATTGGCGAGTACGTTCGGGTTTTACGGGATGGTCAAAAAACGGCGGCCGCTTGCGTCGACGGTCAGTCTAGGCATCGAGACGCTCGCGGTCGTTCCGGTCGCGGTCATCTTCCTCGCTTTCGAAACGTCGCGCGGCGGGCTCACGATGACGGGCGAACCGATTGTTTGGGCCGCGCTCTTAGGCACGGGCGTCATGACGGCGTTGCCGCTCCTGTTGTTCGGTTACGGGGCGCAACATATCCCGTTCACGCTCGTCGGTTTTTTACAGTTCATCGCCCCGACGCTCAGTCTGGCGATCGGTGTCATCTTGTACGACGAACCGTTCACGACGTATCATATCTTCGCGTTCACGTGCATCTGGATCGCCATCTTTTTCTTCAGTTGGAACAGCTGGGTCCAAACGCGAAAACGCCGTCAACTTGCATGAAGTGAAAGCTGTTACATTTCTCAAAAACATGATAATATGTTAGATGTCAGACCTATATGTCAGAGGAGGAATTTATTATGGAATTAGCACGTTATATCGACCACACGGCCTTGAAGGCAGAAACAACGAAAGATCAAGTCACAAAACTATGTGCAGAGGCACTTGAGTACAAATTCGCGAGCGTTTGTGTCAACCCGACATGGGTCGCTTACGCTGCCGAGCAACTTAAATTAGATGAGGACGTCAAAGTTTGTACGGTCATCGGATTCCCGCTCGGTGCGAACACACCTGAAGTGAAAGCGTTCGAAACGAAAGATGCGATTGCTAACGGCGCAGACGAAGTCGACATGGTCATCAACATCAGCGCGATGAAAGACGGCGATTTCGATCTCGTCGAACGCGACATCCGTGCCGTCGTCGAAGCAGCGAACGGGACGCTCGTCAAAGTCATCTTTGAAACGTGCTTGCTTACTAAAGAAGAAATCAAAAAAGCGGCTGAGCTGTCAGTCAAAGCGGGTGCAGACTTCGTGAAAACGTCGACTGGATTCTCAACTGGCGGCGCTACCGTCGAAGACATCCGACTCATGCGTGAGACGGTCGGACCGGATCTTGGCGTCAAAGCATCGGGCGGCGTCCGTGATTTCGCAGGCGCACAAGCGATGATCGATGCGGGTGCAACGCGCATTGGCGCTTCTGCAGGAATTGCCATCGTCACAGGCGGGCGTTCGGACAGCGATTATTAATTGAAGTAGTAGTTGACCACACGACTTAATTTCACTATAATGTGGTATGACGTGTGAAACACGTTTCCTTAGTCGTGTAATTCGGAGGGAGGGAAAACTAGTGGAAACTCGTGTCCGTAAAAACGAATCGCTTGAAGACGCTCTTCGTCGTTTCAAACGCGGTGTTGCGAAAGATGGCACTCTTGCCGAAGTTCGCAAACGTCGTCACTACGAAAAGCCAAGCGTAAAACGTAAATTGAAATCAGAAGCTGCTCGCAAGAACAAGAAATTCTGATTGAAGTTTCTTTTGTAGAGAGGGTGTTGGCTCATGAGTCTGCAAGAACGCTTGACGGACGACATGAAGCAAGCCATGCGCGCTAAACAGAAAGATCGTCTCACGACGATCCGGATGGTCAAAGCGTCGCTCCAGAACGAGGCCATCAAACTTGGTCGACAAGATCTTACTGAGGAAGAGGAGCTCACGGTGCTCAACCGAGAGATGAAACAGCGCAGAGACTCCCTCCGAGAATTCGAAAGCGCTGGTCGTGAAGACCTTGCTTCTAAAGTAGCTGATGAAATTGTCGTACTAGAGGTCTACATGCCTAAGCAACTCTCTGAAGATGAAGTCACAGCAATCGTCGAGGCGGCAATTGCCGAGACGAACGCTGCGGGTCCGTCCGATATGGGTAAGGTGATGGGCGTCGTCATGCCACAAGTTAAAGGCAAGGCTGACGGTGGTCTTGTGAACCGAATTGTCAAACAACAATTGACGAATTAATGATAAAAGGCAGGGAACTTTGGAGAAATCCAAAAGTTTCTGCCTTTTTTTGCGTATTATGAAACCACATTCAATCTTGTTTCGTATACACTAGAGATAAGAGGTAGCTTTGGATTTGGAAGGGGGTAGCAATACGATGACATTTGGTCTCGGAGTGATTCTGACGGTGTTTTTCGTCGGGATTGTCCTTCTTGGAATTGAAGTGTTCGTTGCCGGTTTTGGATTGTTCGGGGTCCTCGGGATAGGCGCCGTCGTGGCGAGTTTGATTATGGCAGGTGCCACGATCGGGCAGCTTTGGCTGTCACTTGGTTTAGCGACGGCGCTTGTTGCGGGACTCGGGTTTTGGGCGTACCGTCGACTGCAGTCGAATCGCTCACTCATGTATAAAGGCTTGATTTTGACTGATTCGACGTCGACTGATAAGGGGTATTTGTCTCATGACGACCGGAAACGGTTGCTTGGGAAAGTCGGTGTCACATTGACGCCGCTTCGTCCAGCAGGTACTGCTGAGATTGAAGGCGAACGAATCGACGTCGTGGCAGAAGGTAGCTATCTCGATGAACAAACAAAAATTGAGGTGTATAAAGTCGACTCAGGACGCGTTGTCGTCCGACGCTTTGTAGAACCGAAGGAGGATGTAACAGAATGACACCAGAACTATTAAGCACGTTACTCATCACAGGTGGGGGATTGATCGCGCTCGCCGTGTTCTTCACGTTTGTACCGGTCGGCCTGTGGATTAGCTCGTTTGCTTCAGGCGTCCACGTCTCCATCTTCACATTGATCGGGATGCGACTTCGTCGTGTCGTCCCGTCTAAAATTATCAACCCACTCATCAAAGCCGTCAAAGCGGGTATCGGTTTGAACACGAACCAGCTCGAGAGTCACTTTTTAGCCGGTGGTAACGTCGATCGTGTCGTCAACGCTTTGATCGCGGCGCACCGTGCCGATATTGAGTTATCGTTCGAACGTGCCGCTGCTATCGACCTTGCCGGCCGGAACGTGTTAGAAGCCGTTCAGATGTCGGTTAACCCGAAAGTCATCGAGACACCGTTCATCGCGGGTGTGGCGATGGATGGGATTGAAGTGAAAGCGAAAGCCCGGATCACGGTTCGTGCCAACATCGACCGCCTCGTCGGGGGTGCCGGTGAAGAAACGATCATCGCCCGTGTCGGTGAAGGGGTCGTTTCGACGATCGGTTCGCAACATAATCATAAGCACGTGCTTGAGAACCCGGATATGATTTCACGTACCGTATTGACGAAAGGTCTCGATTCAGGGACGGCGTTTGAAATCTTGTCGATCGACATCGCCGACATTGATATCGGTAAAAACATCGGCGCGGTGCTTCAAACCGACCAAGCCGAGGCAGATAAGAAAATTGCGCAGGCGAAAGCCGAGGAACGTCGCGCAATGGCGATCGCCCGCGAGCAAGAGATGAAGTCGTCGGTCGAAGAAATGCGCGCCAAAGTCGTCGCGGCCGAGGCGGAAGTACCGCTCGCGATGGCAGATGCGCTCCGTAACGGCAAGCTTGGGGTCATGGATTACGTCAACTACTTGAACGTCCAAGCGGATACGCAAATGCGTAATGCGATCGGTCATCCAGTCGAATCTGATAGAGAGTAATCGATATGGATGGATTATGGATCTTACTATTAGCCGCCTTCGGGATCGCTTCTGCGGTCATGAAGCGACTCGAGAAATCGTCATCTACCGGAGAAAAGCCGCCGAGCACGGATTTGAAGCGGTATCTTGATACGGTCGGTGACATGATGAAAGAAGTCGATGGGCAACTGAACGATCCGCGAGATGAGCGGCAGAGCAAAGTACCGCAAAAAGTTCGTCGTCGTGTCGCGATTCCGGTCGAAAATTCAGACCGGCACGAGTTTGACCCAAATCGACACGCACCAAAGTCACGTGAGCCGCTCCCGAAAGTGAGCGCTGCGTTCGAACAGGCAGTCAAAATCCCTCCGATATCGGAAGCGACCGATTCACGACAGAAAGCGCAAACGCGCATTTCGATGAAGGAAGCGCGTCAAGCCATCGTCTGGAGTGAGATTCTTCAGCCGCCGGTCTCGAAACGCCGCCGTCGGTAATTTTTTAGCAGTGACTCGATGTCACTGCTTTTTTTGTGGCTTGAGATAACGGTCTTTCTTTCACGAACGGCATGATAGTGCTAAAGTAAAGAAGGAACAATCTATAGATGAGGGGGAGAAACGTCCATTGATTACGACAGATAAGATACCGTTCGTCATGGAACATGCGAGCGAAGCGCAGGCACTCCTCGGACCGAAAGACGAGGTGTTCCATGCGATCGAGGCCGAGCTTGCCGTCGCGCTTACGCCTCGTGGCGAAGAGCTGATCATCCAAGCCGATAGCGTGGAGACGCTCGAATTGACGAAAAGTGTGATCAGAACGTTGCAACAACTCGTTAAACAAGGTGCACGGTTGAACGAGGGCGATGCGATCAGTGTCATCCAACATATTAAGATCGGCAAAGGGGAAGAACTGCTCGAACATTATGGCCGCGTCGTTTTCACGACGAACAAGGGGAAACCGATCCGGGCGAAGACGGTCGGACAGAGCCGTTACGTCCGGGCCATCGAGAAACGCGACCTCGTATTCGGGATCGGGCCGGCCGGGACCGGGAAGACGTATTTGGCGGTCGTCCTGGCTGCGCTGGCGCTGAAAGAAGGCCAAGTGAAACGGATCATTTTGACGCGTCCTGCCGTCGAGGCGGGTGAGAACCTCGGTTTCTTGCCTGGTGACTTAAAAGAAAAAGTCGACCCTTACTTACGACCGCTCTATGACGCCTTGTTTGACGTCTATGGTGTCGAACACACGAACCGTCTGCTCGAGCGAGGTACGATCGAAGTCGCCCCGCTCGCTTACATGCGCGGACGGACGCTTGAAGATGCGTTCGTCATTTTGGATGAGGCGCAGAATACGACGAAAGAACAGATGAAAATGTTTTTGACACGGCTCGGATTCGGGTCGAAGATGGTCATCACCGGTGATTTGACGCAAGTCGATTTACCGAGAGGGAAAGCGTCGGGGCTTCAAGAAGCGCTCCATCTCCTCGAAGGGGTCGACGGGATTCACTTCGAGCACTTTAGCGCCTCAGACGTCGTGCGGCATCCACTCGTCAAAAAAATCATCAACGCCTACAGTACAGATATTACATGACGAAAGGGGGGGCACTGATGCAGCAAGCACGTCATTGGACGGTCGCCACAATCTCCGTCCTCTTTTTTCTCATCCTTGGCGCGATCCTTTACTTTACGGTGCGCCCATCAATCATCAGCGTAGAGCCGCTTGGCATCGCCGCACAGGATATCCGCTCCCCGATCACGGTCGAGGACAGGGTCGCGTCGGACCGTCTCAGACAAGACGCGACGAACGCAGTCGGGAGTCAGTTCTCATTACGCCGTGAATTCGCCGATCAACAGATTGCCAAAATCGAGCAATTGTTTGCGGCGTTCGAAGACACGGATGAGGACACTGAACTGTCTGACATCAAAAATCGATTGAACTCTACAGAAGTGAACGGCCTCCTCGAAGACGATGAGTTGAACTCACTCCTAGAGGCGACCGTGAACACGCGTCGTACCGTTGAAGACGTCGCCGTGACGGCGCTTCAAGAAGTCATGGCCAATCGGATCGAAACGAGTTCCGAGTCGATTGCCGAGGCGAGAGACCGGGCGTCGACGGTCATCGACCAATCACCGTTGTCGTTAGAATTCCGAGCGGTCGCGACGAGTTTGAGTGACCAACTGATCGTCCCGAACTATGTTTTCGATTCGGAAGCGACTCGTCAGAAAGAACAAGAGGCGATCGACGCCGTTGAACCGGTCATCATTCAAGAAGGGCAGCTCCTCGTCAACCAAGGGGAAGTCGTGACCCGTGAAATCTATCGGAAGCTCGAATTGACCGGTGCGATTGACCCGAACCGTTCGTTCGCGCCTTTGTTCGGTGCCTATTTGCTCAGCGGACTCTTGACGGTCGGATTTTTATTCATGCTGATTCGTTCAAAAATTCAAGAACTATTGCTCCGACCTAAAATTTTGATTACTGTCTATGGCCTACTATTGCTGCAACTAGGTATTTTCTTCGGCGTCGGTTATATCGGGATCGAGTTCACGACATATGCGTACGTCATCGCCCCGACGGCGTTCGTCGTCTTATTGCTCCGTATCTTAGTCGATGAACGGGTCGCGTTGGCTTCGGCGCTCATCACGATGATCGCTGGTTCAATTGTTGCGAGCTTTGGCCAAAATACGAGCTTTATGACGGTCGTTTACTTTGCGACCGGGAGTTTCTTGGCTGTCTTTTTGGTCGAACCGAAGATTCAACGGAAACGCTTGTTCCTTTCAGGCGTCTTGCTCGGAATCATCAACATCATTATGGTGCTCGCGCTCCTGTTCTTGCGGAACACGCAAGTGACGTGGGAAATGGTCGCCTATTTATCCGGTTTCGCGATCACGAGCGCCTTGCTGTCGATCGTTCTCACATTCGGCTTCTTGCCGTTTCTAGAGCCTTGGTTCGGCGTATTGTCGTCCGGACGCCTAGTCGAATTGATGAGCCCAACGCATCCGCTGCTGCGAAAACTGTTGATGGAGGCACCGGGAACGTATCACCATAGCATGATGGTCGCCAATCTCGCCGAGTCGGCGTGTGAGGCGATCGGGGCCGATGGTCTGCTCGCCCGGGTCGCGAGTTATTATCACGACCTCGGCAAGACGGAACGACCGCTCCACTTTATCGAGAACCAACAAAGCGGCGTGAACCCGCACGACCGGCTCACACCGGAAGAGTCGGCCGACATCATTATGGCGCATCCTTACGACGGCTCTGATTTGTTGCGGCGCTATAAACTGCCGAAAGAGATTATCGACATCGCCGAGCAACATCACGGGACGTCGCTGCTCAAGTTCTTTTATGTGAAAGCGAAAGAGTCACGAGACGTGTCGGAGTCACGTTTCCGTTACCCGGGACCGAAACCGCAGTCGCGTGAGGCGGCGGTCGTCATGATCGTCGATTCGATCGAAGCAGCGGTCCGGTCACAAAAACAGCCGACACCAGAACGGATACGCCAGCTCGTCAGCTCGATCATTCGCGACAAGCTTCAAGACGGCCAGTTCGAAGAGTGTGACTTGACGACGAAGGAAGTGTGGCGTGTCGGCGAGAGTGCATGCGAGACGTTGACCGGCTTGTTCCATGAACGGATCGAATACCCAGAACTAAAGAAAGAAGGCGAATTACATGCAAATCATCTCGAACGATGAACAAGGGTTGTTGACCGAGTCTCAGCTCGAGTTAGTCGAATCGATTTTAGTTCACGCGGCCTTGGCTGAACAAGTCGAAGAACCGAGTGAACTGTCAGTCACATTTTTAACGAATGATGAGATTCAAGTGATCAACCAGGAATGGCGCGGTAAAGACGCGCCGACGGACGTCATCAGCTTTGCTTTTGACGAGATGGGAGAAGAAGAGATGGACTTCATGCTCGATGAGGATGAACCCCGTCTATTGGGCGACATCGTCATCTCGGTGGAGCGATGCCGCGAGCAAGCGGCGGACTACGGTCATTCGTTCGAACGCGAACTCGGTTTCTTGGCGATCCATGGCTTTCTCCATTTGCTCGGATACGACCATATGACGCCAGAAGAAGAAGCCGAAATGACGGCGCGTCAGGAGCAAGTGCTCGCTCATTTTGAGTTGAAGCGAGGCGAGGTGTGAATCCGTTCTGGTTTGCGGTGCACGGAATCGTGCACGCAGTGCGAACCGAACGGAACATGCTGATTCACCTCATTGCAAGCTTGCTCGTCGGATTGTTCTGTTGGTGGCTCCCGACGACAACGCTTGAAAACCTCATCTTGTTCGGGTGGGTCGTGCTTGTCATCGCTCTCGAATTGATGAACACGGCCGTCGAACGGACGGTCGATCTCGTGACGAAAGACATCGAGCCGCTCGCCAAACAAGCGAAAGACGTAGCGGCGGGATCGGTTCTCGTCGCTTCGGGCGGAGCAGCCGTAACAGCGCTCGTCATTTTCGGGCCGTATTTATTCGCTTTATAATCAATGTATTGGAAATTTAGAAAGCAGGTGCACTATGTATCAAGAAGGTTTTAAATCAGGTTTTGTTTCAATTATCGGACGTCCGAACGTCGGGAAATCGACGTTCTTGAACCGGGTCATCGGTCAAAAGATCGCCATCATGTCAGACAAGCCCCAGACGACACGTAACAAGGTCCAAGGTGTCTATACGACAGACGACACGCAAATCATCTTCATCGACACGCCAGGGATCCATAAACCGAAGCACCGTCTCGGCGACTTCATGATGAAAGTGGCGACGAACGCGTTGCGTGAAGTCGACGCGATTTTGTTCATGGTCAACGTCACAGAGCCGCGCGGTGCCGGTGACGAGTTCATCATCGAGAAGTTGAAAGGACTCGACACCCCAATCATCCTTGTGATGAACAAAATCGATTTGATTCACCCGGACGAGATCCCCGCTGTCATCGAACAGTATACGAATCAACTTGATTTCGCGGCGTACGTTCCGATTTCAGCCTTGCAAGGCAATAACGTCGAACCGCTCATCGGTGAGATCAAGAAGCTGCTGCCTGAAGGGCCGATGTACTATCCGGCCGATCAAGTGACGGATCACCCGGAGCGCTTCATCATCTCGGAACTGATTCGCGAGAAAGTGCTCCATAACACGCGCGATGAGATCCCGCATTCGATCGCGGTCAACATCGAATCGATCAAGAAACGAGACAACTCGGACATGGTCGACGTCGAAGCCGTCATCATGGTCGAGCGTGACTCGCAAAAAGGAATCGTCATCGGCAAGAAAGGTGCGATGCTCCGTCAGGTCGGGACGGAAGCGCGTCATGACATCGAGCTCTTGCTCGGTACGAAAGTGTATTTGAACCTTTGGGTGAAAGTCCAAAAAGATTGGCGCAATAAGATGGGCCAACTCCGTGACCTCGGTTTCCGCGACGACGAGTATTGAGCCATGTTACAAAAAGTCACGGGCATCGTCATTCGGACCGTCAATTATGGTGAATCCAACAAAGTCGTGACAATCTTCACAGAAGAGCTCGGGAAAGTCGCCGTCATGGCACGTGGTGCGAAAAAGCCAGGGAGTCGGTTGCACGCATCGAGCCAACCGTTCGTCGAAGCCGTCTATATCTTCCCGTCGAGCCGCGGTCTCGGTCAACTCAAGTCGTCTGACGTGATCACGTCATACCCGGAAGTGCGAAAAGATGTCGAGCGGATGGCGTATGCCGTGTACTTGCTCGAACTCGTCGATAAAACTGTCGAAGATCGAGTCCCGAACCGGCCGTTGTACCGAATTTTGAATGACGCGCTCCAAGCGCTGAACGCCGGAATGGACCCAGAGATCATCACCCATCATTTCGAGCTCAGAATTATGTATCTGCTCGGTGTCGCCCCGGTCTTGACCGGTTGTGTCCGGTGTAACGATGTGACCGACCCGATGTTCTTTTCCGTGACGTCGGGCGGGTTTCTCTGTTCGCGTCATCAAGAGGCAGGGTCGATTCAGATGAGCGAGCGGCTGGCGAAGTTACTTTACTTGTTGAGCCGGCATGAGCTGTCAGAGTTTAGTAACGTCCCGTTGACGAAGGAGACACGTCTCCTGTTACGGCAACTGTTTGACGCCTATATGGACTCTTACAGCGGATTGAACCTCAAGACGAAACGAGTCCTCGATCAGATGCAGCGACTTTACTTGAACGATGATTGACAATTCATGCAAGGTTCGATACCATAATCTACGATTAGACAAATGAAATAGCGTGCGCTGTGAAGGAAAATGAGTAGTTCTTAAATCATGGGTAAAGCGAGTTCGGGAAGGTGAGAGCCGAACGCCATGAAGAGAGCGAATGGCGATTCCGGAGCGCCCCAATCCAAAGAGTGGCCTCGATACCGAGGCAAGTAGGGTGGAACCGCGGGTAATCCCGTCCCTATGTGCATGGCACATAGGGGCGTTTTTTGTCGTTTCAATACTTTTGGAGGTGTCACATATGAAGCACAAAACGGTGCAAGAAATCATTCTCACGTTGCAAAATTTTTGGGCGTCGAAAAACTGCCTGACGATGCAAGCGTATGACGTAGAAAAAGGGGCCGGGACGATGAACCCGATGACGTTTTTACGGAGTCTCGGACCAGAGCCGTGGAACGTTTGTTATACGGAGCCATCACGCCGTCCGGCTGACGGTCGATATGGGGAAAACCCGAACCGTCTGTATCAACATCACCAATTCCAAGTCATCATGAAGCCGTCCCCAAACAACATTCAAGAACTCTATTTGGAGAGTTTGGAGCTGATCGGCATCAACCCGCTCGAACATGATATTCGTTTCGTCGAGGACAACTGGGAAAACCCGACGTTCGGTGCGGCCGGACTCGGTTGGGAAGTATGGTTGAACGGGATGGAAATCACCCAGTTCACATACTTCCAACAAGTCGGCGGGATCGAGTGCGACCCAATCGCCGTCGAGATCACGTACGGCCTCGAACGTCTCGCGTCATATATTCAAGAAGTCGAGAGCGTGTTCGACCTCGTCTGGACAGACGGTTTCAAGTATGGCGATATTTTCTATCAGCCGGAGTTTGAACACTCGAAGTACACGTTCGAGCTGTCAGACGTCGATATGTTGTTCACGTTGTTCGATACGTATGAGAAAGAGGCGAAGCGGGCGCTCGAGGAAAACCTCGTCTTCCCGGCGTACGATTACATCTTAAAATGCTCGCACACGTTCAACCTTCTCGATGCGAAAGGCGCGATCTCGGTGACGGAACGGACCGGTTTCATCCAACGTGTCCGCAACATGTCGCGGGCATGTGCGGCCAAATTTATCGAAGAACGGGAACGCCTCGGCTTCCCACTCCTTAATCAAGAGAAAGCAGGTGCCTTGGATGCGTGACCTTTTACTAGAAATCGGACTTGAAGAACTACCAGCCCAATACGTGCTCCGCTCGGAGAAACAGTTAGGAGAGCGCGTGGCGGCGTTCTTGTCGGACGCTCGCGTCAACTTCGGAGCTGTCACGGTCTATTCGACACCACGTCGTCTCGCTGTACTCGTCCGTGACGTCGAGGAGAGTCAACAAGATTTGACGGAGACGCTCCGGGGACCGGCTAAAAAGATTGCGCAAGATGCAGACGGAAACTGGTCGAAAGCGGCAGCAGGATTTGCGCGTGGACGCGGACTGTCAGTCGACGACCTTTACTTCGCGGAAGAAAAAGGGGTCGAATACGTCTTCGCAGATCGTCACGAGTCAGGTCAGTCGACGGCTTCATTACTTGGCGGCCTTGAAGACGTCGTCCGCGGCATGACGTTCCCGAAAAATATGAAATGGGGTACGAGCAGCCTCCGTTACATGCGTCCGATCCGCTGGTTAGTCGCCATGTTTGGGACAGAACAGATCGATTTCGAGATCGAGGGCGTCAAAACAGGTAATGTGACACGCGGACATCGCTTCTTAAGTAAAGGCGACGTGACGATCTCATCACCTGACCGCTATGCGGCCACGCTCGAACAAGAGTTTGTCGTCGCATCGTACGACGACCGTCGAGAACGCATCGAGCGTCAAATCGAACAATTGGCGAACGAGCAAGGATGGACGGTGCCACTTGACGCATCGCTGCTTGAAGAAGTGACGAACCTCGTCGAGTGGCCGACAGCCCTGTTCGGTGAGTTTGATGCGAGCTACCTCGACCTTCCGGAAGAAGTGTTGATCACGACGATGAAAGAGCATCAGCGCTATTTCCCGGTCTATGTCGGTGACACGCTTCAACACTATTTTGTGACGGTTCGTAATGGTAACGCAGACCATCTGCAAAACGTTGCCAAAGGGAACGAGAAAGTCATCCGGGCACGACTCGCCGATGCCGTCTTCTTCTATGAGGAAGATAAAAAGACGAAGATTGACGACCAGCTCGACCGTCTCGACCGCATCGTCTTCCATGAGAAGCTTGGAACGACAGGCGCGAAAGTTCGTCGCGTCCAACAACTCGCGCTCACGCTCGCTCCACTGTTCAGTGCCGATGCTCAAAAAGTCGAACGCGCTGGAAAGATTCATAAATTCGACCTCGTTAGCCAGATGGTTTACGAATTTACCGAGCTTCAAGGCGTGATGGGAGAAAAGTATGCACTCCAACAAGGTGAGGACAAAGAAGTTGCGGCCGCGATCCGTGAGCACTATATGCCACGCTTCGCCGGAGACGCATCACCGGCCACACCGACGGGGGCCGCGCTCGCACTCGCGGATAAACTCGATTCGATTGCTGCGTTCTTCGGGGTCGGCATGATTCCAAGCGGTTCACAAGATCCGTTCGCTCTTCGCCGCCAAGCGCAAGGAGTCGTTCAAATTCTTGGAGATTGGCACGTCGATCTACCAGTCGACAAATTACTTTCACAAGTTGTCGAATCTCAGGTGGAAGCAGGACTTTACGATGCCGATAAAGAACAAGTCAAGGCGCAACTTAACGACTTCTTTATGCTCCGCTTGAAGTATCGTCTGCAAGAGAGACAAGTACGATACGATGTGATTGATGCCGTTCTCACGACTGGTCTGCCTGTCGAACAGCTCGACGCTCGCGCGGAGGCGGTTCAAAATATGCTGTCAGACGAGGCGAAACAGTTGATCGAGCAGTTGACGCGCGTCGTCAATATCGCTAAAAAAGGCGAACCAGGACTAGTGGATCCGGCCTTGTTTGAGAACGCTGAAGAGAAAGCCCTTCACGCCGCGGTCGAATCAACATTGCCTGAGACACATGAAGCGGTCGAAGTGGGCGACTACACGCGTGCCATCACATCACTTCGAGCGCTTGAACAACCGATAAGTGCTTATTTTGAAAATACGATGGTCATGAGCGACGTAGAAACGATTCGCCATAATCGTCTCAGTGAGATGAAGCGACTTGCTACGACGATCGAGCGTGTTGCTGACTTCAGCGCGCTCGTACTCTGATCAAACTAGAGGGGGTTGGCTATGCAGCTGAATGAACGCCAACAGAAGATTGTTGAGATTGTGAGAGTGAACGGACCGATCACGGGAGAGCAGATTGCTCAAGAGTTATCGCTCACCCGTGCCACGCTCCGCCCTGATCTTGCTATTTTGACGATGACTGGAATATTAGAAGCAAGACCACGCGTCGGCTACACGTTCGTCGGCAAACGAAATTCATCACTGCTCCGCGAAAAACTCGATTCGCTGACCGTTGGTGATTTCATGTCGTCCGCGAAAGTCGTCAGCAATGAAATGACCGTGTATGATGCGGTCGTCACGTTGTTCTTAGAAGATGTTGGGTCGTTGTTCGTCGTCGGAAAAGACAATGAGCTTGTCGGGGTGTTGTCTCGCAAAGATTTACTGCGGGCGGCCATCGGCAATCAGGACCTCGACCAATTGCCAGTCAACGTCATAATGACGCGGATGCCGAATATTACCGTTTGTGAAAAAGGTGAGACGCTTATTCGGGCCGGGATGAAGTTGATTGAGAAACAGATTGACGCCATGCCTGTCGTCGAAGAGAAGGATGGTTCGCTCATCGTGCTCGGTCGAATGACAAAGACGAACATGACCAAGGTGTTGATTGCACTTGCCAACGATGAATCGTTCTGAGGAGGAAATTGGTTTGACAAACAAACAACTTGTATTTGTCGTGAGTGACTCTGTCGGAGAAACGTGTGAGCTCGTCGTCCGGGCGGCAAGCATCCAGTTCCATGAGAATGCGATCGAGACACTCCGGATTCCTTTCGTCGAAGACGAACAGACGATTCATGATGTCGTCACGCAAGCTAGAGTCCAAGGAGCGGTGATCGCCTTCACGCTCGTTAATGAAGAACATCGCTCACTGCTCGTGTCGCTCGGTAAAACGTATGACGTCAAAACGATTGACCTGCTCGGCGACCTCCTAGACGTGCTCTCGGGAAAACTCGGGGAGAGCCCGCGTGAGAAACCGGGTCTGATTTATCGTCTGGATGAGGATTACTTCCGTAAAATCGAGGCGATGGAGTTTGCCGTCAAGTATGACGACGGACGCGATCCGCGTGGCTTGAAAAAGGCCGATATCGTCCTCGTCGGTGTGTCTCGCACGTCGAAGACGCCGCTGTCACAATATTTGGCGCTAAAACGTTATAAAGTCGCCAACGTCCCGCTCGTGCCGGAGTCGCGTCCGCCGGAAGAACTGTTTGAGCTGTCACCGGATAAGTGTGTCGGCTTGATCATTTCGCCGGATAAGTTGATCTCGATTCGAATGGAGCGTTTGAAATCGCTCGGTCTAAAACCGGAAGCGGATTACGCTCAACTCGAGCGAATCAATCGGGAACTCGAGTACGCGCGAGGGATATACGAACGAATCGGTTGCGAGGTCATCGATGTGACGAATAAGGCGGTCGAAGAGACGGCAGGAATCATCTTACGTCAGCTTGAACTGTCAAAAGATGACTGAGCGCTCGCATTAGTAATCGACGCGTGTTAACGGTATAATAGAGTATTGACACGATAGTGAAACGGAACGTGGTGAGCGTTCCGTTTCGTTGCGAGATTGGATAGGGAGTGGTGGAGTTGCCACGTATACCGGATGAAGTCATTGCGGAAGTGAAACAAGCCACGGATATCGTGGACTTGATCAGTGAACGCGTTGAATTGAAAAAACAAGGCCACCGTCTTGTCGGACTTTGTCCGTTCCACTCGGAAAATAGTCCTTCTTTTTCCGTATCGCCTGAAAAAGGCATGTATCATTGTTTCGGTTGCGGTGCTGGCGGGAACGTCTTTACGTTCGTCATGGAAACGGAAGGGTTGTCCTTCCCGGAAACGATTGAGCGCTTAGCGACACGGGCAAACATAGCTGTAGAAGGGGTGGCCGGTGACGAAGAGCTGACACGCGATCAAGTCGTTCGCAAACAAATGCGTGATGCTCATCGGATCATCGCCGACCTGTATCACGAGGTATTGATGAAAACCGAGGCCGGAGAAGTCGGCTTGACGTATTTACGTGAACGCGGTTTGGCTGAGGCGACGATCGGTCAGTACAAAATCGGATACGCCCCTGATCAACGCCGCTTCACCGTCGATTCGCTCGAGCGCAGAGGGTTCGACCTTGAAGTCATGGTCGAGGCAGGACTTATTTCTAAATCTAGATCCGGTGAATATTTTGACCGGTTCGAAGGAAGAGTCGTCTTTCCGATTGCGGATCGAGACGGCACGATCGTCGGATTTAGCGGCCGTGCGATTGACGACAGACAGCCCAAGTATGTAAATACGGCGGAGACACCACTCTTTAACAAGAGTGAGCTGTTATTTGGATTTTCACAAGCACGTGCATCGATGCGGAAACAAAAACGGGTGCTCCTCGTCGAAGGGAACGTCGATGTCCTCCAAGTCGCCCAAGCCGGGACGGCCGAGGTCGTCGCTTCACTCGGGACGGCATTTTCATCGCAGCATGCCCGGGCGTTGTCACGGATGGTCGATGAAGTCGTGATTTGTTACGACGGAGACCATGCCGGACAAGAAGCGACGCTAAAAGTCGTTCGCATGCTCGAGGCGTATCCGCTCGACGTCCAAGTGCTCATGTTGCCGGAGAAGACGGACCCGGATGATTATATTCGGACGAACGGTCGGGAGCAATGGCAACGTTTTGTCGAATCGGAACGCTTATCCGTCCTCGATTTCATGAACCGGACGCTTCGGCGCGGGAAAAATATGAATCGAGAAGGAGAACGGATCCGGTTTATTGAAGCTATGCTTGGGGAAATCAGCAAGACGGACAACTCGATTCGCCGCGATCTATATTTAAAAAAATTGGCGAATGAGTTTGACATTCCTGTCGAAACGCTAGCGAATCGAATGCCGCGACCGGTGTCGAGCCAAGTGCAGGCATCACCAGCGGTTCGTGAACCAGAACCAATCCGTAAACGATCGAGTAAGGCGAATGAACCACGTTTTGTGAAGGCTGAAAAATTATTGTTACGGGCGATGCTCAGTGGGCCGGAACGGGTTCGCTTCGTCCGCGACCGACTCGGTCTAGCATATCAAGACGAGATTCATCGCATGTTGGCGACGGCGTTTTATGAGATCGTTTCAGAAGACATGACGCTTGAGGAGTTTGAGCAGGTCATGCCGCCTTTTATGGAGCGTCACTGCGACCAACGTCCTGACTATGCCAACCGCTATGCAGAGATTCGCCTCATGTCTGCACCTGATGATCTGACTGAAGAGGTTTTAGATGAATACATTAAGGTGATAAACAGTTATGAGGAACAGCGTCAAATCGAGCGAGCAAAAAGGGAAATCGGGCAGGATGCCGAAAGTATAGTAGACCAGGCATCGAAGCTACAAGAATTGATTACCCGGAGTCGCCGCTTACGTGAACGATGAACGTGAAGGAAGTTTGGAAGGAGTTGAACTGCTAGATGGCAGAGAAGAAAAAAGAGGATTTATTTAACGCCATAGACGAACTTGAAAAGTTGGGGAAAAAGAAAGGTGTCGTATCGATGCAAGCGATCCAGGATCGCCTCAGCCATTTTGAGGTCGATTCAGATTTTATCGATAACTTCATTGAAGATTTAGAAGGCAAAGACATCCGTGTCACAGAAGATGCGGCCGATGCCGAGGAGACTCCTACGAAAAAAGAAGACGAAGAGGTCGACTTGAATGATCTGGCTGTCCCGCCAGGAATTAAAATCAACGACCCGGTCCGGATGTACTTGAAAGAGATCGGCCGTGTCGATCTGTTGAGTGCCAAAGACGAGACCGAACTCGCGAAGCGAATCGAGCAAGGCGATGACGAGGCGAAAAAACGTCTCGCTGAAGCCAACCTTCGTCTTGTCGTCTCGATTGCGAAACGTTATGTCGGTCGCGGTATGTTGTTCCTTGACTTGATTCAAGAAGGGAACATGGGTCTGATCAAGGCAGTCGAGAAGTTCGACTACATGAAAGGGTTCAAGTTCTCGACGTACGCGACGTGGTGGATTCGTCAAGCAATCACACGTGCCATCGCCGACCAAGCCCGGACGATCCGGATTCCGGTCCATATGGTCGAAACGATCAACAAATTGATCCGTGTTCAACGCCAATTATTGCAAGACCTCGGACGCGAGCCTGCTCCTGAAGAGATTGCCAAGGAAATGGAATTGACGCCTGAGAAAGTTCGTGAGATTTTAAAAATCGCGCAAGAACCGGTGTCGCTTGAAACACCGATCGGTGAAGAGGACGATTCGCACCTCGGTGACTTCATTGAAGATCAAGATGCGATGGCTCCTCAGGACGCAGCAGCCTACGAGCTGCTCAAAGAACAACTCGAAGACGTGCTCGATACGTTGACAGACCGTGAAGAGAACGTACTCCGTCTCCGCTTCGGCCTTGATGACGGTCGGACGCGCACGCTCGAAGAAGTCGGTAAAGTGTTCGGGGTCACGCGTGAGCGGATCCGTCAAATCGAAGCGAAGGCGTTACGGAAGCTCCGTCACCCAAGTCGCTCGAAACGCTTGAAAGACTTCCTCGATTAATCGTGTTTTTGAATAAAATGTGAAGTTTTAGAAGAAAGGAAGGAAAATGAGTGATTTTCCTTCCTTCTTTATTGTTTTTTGAGTAAAATAGTGATGGGTAGAAATTTGGAAAGAACATGAGGGGGAAATACAATGCGTAATCCATTGTTACCGTTTGCAGCGATTGCGATCGTCGCAATCATCGCTATGGTCTCATTATCGTATTTTGGCGTAAACCAAGCGCAACAAGCCGCTGAAGGTCCAGCCGTCACCGAGATGAACCCGGAAGACTTGTACGCTGCTAAAGGCTGCACAGGTTGCCACGGCGGAAATCTTGAAGGCGGCGTCGGTCCGGCGTTGACTGGGGTCGGAGAACGTTTGTCTGCTGAAGAAATCGCGAACATCATCGTCAACGGTAAAAATACAATGCCGGGCGGTCTCGCGTCTGCCGAAGAAGCCGACGTGCTCGCGACATGGTTGCTCGAACAATAAGGGTGAGACGTACTCCTTCTGGGGTACGTTTTTTGTTGTCCGGACATGAATATTTCGTTACCCTAAAGAAGAAGAAGTAGACAAAAGGAGTTGTCCCCATGCAAGAACAAGTCACGTTAGACCGGCGACTGAAACGAGTCGTCGATTTTATACCAGCTGGAAGCATTTTAGCCGATATCGGTTCCGACCACGCTTACGTCCCGTGTTATCTCGTACAGCAAGGAATCATCGACCGGGCCATCGCCGGAGAAGTGAATCAAGGTCCGATGGAAGCGGCCAAAGCCCAAGTCGAATTGATCGGCGCAGCGGACAAGATTGACGTCCGGCTCGGTGACGGATTGGCGGTCCTGAATGAGGACGAGGCGACATGTATCTCGATCTGCGGGATGGGCGGAAGCTTGATCCGGTCGATCTTAGAGAACGGACGGGATAAGTTAGGAGCGGTCGAACGACTCGTACTGCAACCGAACGTCGATGGACAGCAAGTTCGGGAATGGTTGCTTGTATCAGGTTTTACGCTCGTCTCGGAAACGATTGTCGAGGAAAACGATAAAATATATGAGATTCTTGTCGGTGAGCGGGGCACAGAAACGCGTTACAGTACAGACGAGGCGGAGCGGACGTGGCAGCTTATGTTCGGGCCGGACTTGCTGGAGACTCGTCCTGAACCGTTTAAATTAAAGTGGGGCCGGGAAGCGGACAAATTGGATTACGTGCTCGGTCAAATGGCCGCAGGCGCCCAAACCGAGGCGCTCGTCCGGAAGCAGGAGGAGTTCAAAACGTTACGCGACAAAATGAGAGAGGTGAGTCAGTGATGGCAAACGGAAATCATATCATCCAACTGTTTGAAGAGTTCGCGCCGAAACATCTCGCGGTCGAAGGCGATAAGATCGGACTGCAGATCGGTACGCTGAATAAACAAGTGAATCGGGTCATGGTCACGCTCGACGTGCTCGAATCGGTCGTCGACGAAGCCATAGAACAAGAGGTGGACTTGATTATCGCGCATCATCCACCGATCTTTAGCGCGCTCACCCAAGTGACCGATCGCAACGCCGCCGGTCGAATCGTTATGAAATGTCTGAAAAACGATATCGCCGTTTACGTCGCCCATACGAATCTAGACGTCTGTGAGGGCGGGGTCAACGACTGGATGAGCGAGGCACTCGGATTGCATGAGACCGAAGTGCTCGTCCCGACGTATGAAGAGCCGGTGTATAAATTGTCGGTCTTCGTCCCGGAGACACATCAGTCCGCCGTGTCTAAAGCGTTAGGCAAGGCCGGAGCCGGAAGGATCGGGAATTACGGCGATTGCCAATTCACGATCACAGGGAAAGGGCAGTTCACCCCGCTCGACTTGGCCGACCCGTACCTCGGACAAATCGGGAAAACGGAGCAAGTCGATGAAGTGAAGATCGAGACGATCGTTACCGAAAGTAAGAAAAAGCGGGTGTTAAAAGCGATGTTTGACGCTCACCCTTACGAAGAGGTCGCTCATGATTTGATTCGTGATGAGATTGCAGGCCCTGTCCTAGGTCTCGGCCGCATCGGTCGACTCGACAAACCGTTGACGCTCGCCGAATTTTCGGAACATGTCAAAGCAAGCTTTGGTGTCGAAGCGGTGCGGGTCGTCGGCGACTTGGACCGAACGATCAAAAAAGTGGCCGTGCTCGGTGGTGACGGCAATAAGTACGTCTCGGCCGCGCACTTCAAGGGAGCCGACGTCTACGTGACCGGTGACTTATATTTCCATGTCGCCCACGACGCGATGGCGCTCGGACTCGCCGTGGTCGACCCGGGTCATCACGTCGAGAGCGTCATGAAGCAAGGTGTCGTCGACGTCTTGCAACAGAAGTTCACGGCAGCAAAACTCGAGGTCGAGCTCCTCGTTTCCGCTACGGACACGAATCCTTTTAAGTTCCGCTAAGACCGAACACAACCCCCGCCCTTATGAGGACGGGGGTTGCTTGTCATTTGCGAAGCGCCTTCACTCTCGGCAAAATGTTTCGCAGTTCGAGATAAGGTGTCTTGTCGTGTGTGCTCAAGTCATCACGGTCGTACTGCGTCAAAAAGTCGATGACTTTTTTCGTGATCGGCGTCGGTGTCGACGCGCCCGATGTGACCGCGACCGTTTCGACGTCTTGAAGCCAATTGAGATCGAGCTCACTCAAATCACCGATGCGATAGGCATTCGTCCCGGCAATCTCTTTAGAGACTTGGGCGAGGCGGTTCGAGTTGTTCGATTTCGGATCACCGACGACGATGAGCAAGTCGCAGTCGCCGGCCTGTTCGGCCACGGCTTCCTGACGAACTTGTGTCGCGTTACAAATCTCGTTATGCACCTCGACGTGAGGATAGCGTTCTTGAATGAGGTCGATCAATGCCGAAACGTCCCATTGGCTCATTGTCGTCTGGTTCGTGACGAGAATGTTTGCATCTAACAAATGATCTGGCAACGCCTCAAAATCGCTCTCGTACTGGACGAGATGGACTTTTCCAGGGGCGACGCCCATCGCGCCTTCAGGTTCGGGGTGACCGTGCTTGCCGATATAGATGACTTCGTAGCCGGCCGCTGTCTTCTCACGAATTAAATCGTGCGTGACGAGAACGTCAGGACAAGACGCATCGACAATCGTCAGTCCTTTTTCGATGGCACGCTTCCGGACGAGCGGGGAGATGCCGTGGGCCGTAAACACGACGGTCCCTCTGTCGATTGTTTCAACTGCTTGCATCCGATCCTCACCGTCTACGGTCTTGACGCCTAAGTCTTCAAACGCTTGGGTGACGTGACGGTTATGGACGATCATACCGAGTATATGGATAGGCCGTGGTAAATCTGGGTTGGCCACGGCTTCATTCGCTAATTTCATGGCATCGACGACGCCATAGCAGTATCCGCGTGGGCTAATTTTTTTAACTTTCATTTCGTGATGAACGCTCCTTTCGCGATGCTTTCCTACGTATTAGTCTAACATTGTTTCGAAAATACGAAAAGAATTGCGTGTATTCATGCTATAATCTTAAGGTTAGAAAGGAGGGACACCGTGGAACGCTTGAGAACATTGCTTGAAGTTCGAAAATCGTACTTCTTTCAAATCACATTTATTATCTTTATCATTCTTGGACTCGTCATCTCATCACTAGCTTTCTCTGCCGATCGCGTGACGGTGTCCCGCGCGGAAGAATTGGCGAAAGAACAATTTGATTATGCGATTGATGGGAGTATCGAGAACCTCGAGACAAGGCTTGGGAAATTGTATGAAGACCTCGTCTACCTTGGTGCTTATGTTGGAAACGAACCTTTGATTGAAGAGCGGATTCGGACGGGTTACTTGAACCAACGAACGAGTTTCACTTCAATCTTTTACTATGATTTACGAGAAGATGAATTCACTTGGTATTCGCAACGGCAAGTCCCCGCGATGACGTTAAAGGCTGATCCGAAATTTAAAGAAGTCATCACTTCGAACGGCGACGATTTATTCATGAGTGACCCGGTATCGATTTCTGGTGATGCTGGCACGTATCTTTACGTACCCGTCATCGAGGACAACCGACCGATTGGCATGTTTGGTGGAAGCATCAGTGTGCTTAACTCGGACCTCTATCGGCGCATGCTCGAATCCACGAACGATGATATGATTCTCTACCTCTTAAATGAGCGGGGAGAAGTGTTATCGACATCGTTTAACCTCGTCACGGATGCGGAGCGAAGGTTGTCACGCTCAATCGTCGAAACGACGGATGAGTATGACGTTCGGACGATTTTAAGTACCGAAGACGATGTCATCATGTTCGAACCGGACGCTCGAGTGAACGGATGGAGCGTATTGGCCAAGCATAGCACGGATTCGGTTTATGAGGCGGTCTATGATACACGTTGGCAATATTTGATGATTACGCTCGTCACTTTCTTCTTAAGTATTTTAGTCGGTCTCCTTCTCTCGAAGACATTGACGAGCCCGCTGCTCGAACTCGTTCAAAACATCAAGAAACAACAGTCACTCGAACCGATTTTACTCGAACGCACCGGTTCAAAGGAAGTCCAGACGCTCCTCGATACGTATAACGACTACTCGAACCGGATGGAGACGGCTCGACGTGAGCAGTTGAGCCAACAACAGCTCTTGCTCCAACAAGAGAAGCTCGCCTCGCTCGGTCAACTCGCGGCCGGGATCGCTCACGAGATCCGTAACCCGCTCACACCTGTCCAAATCACCTTGCAGATGGCGAAAGAAGGTCATGGTAGTGAAGAAATGCTCGACCTTGCACTGTCCGAGCTCAATCGGGCTAACCATTTGATTACGACGATGCTCACGCTCGCCAAACCAGATCAATCCAAGCTTCAAGAAGAGTGGCTCGACATGACTGAATTTGCGAGTCGGCTCGAGTTCTTACTCGACGCCGAATGTTATAAACGGGTGACGAAGTGGGAACTGATTGTTCCGAATGAGATGCCGCCGTTCTACTGTTCGAGCGACATGCTCGTTCAAACCATCTACAACTTGTTTAAAAACGCCGTCGAAGCCGTCGATTCAAAAGGGGCGGACGGTAGCGTCACGGTCACGGTCCTCTTCACGGAGCGGGATTATCGGTTCTTGATTGAGGATAACGGAATCGGGATGACGAAAGATCAAGTGAACACGGTCGGGTCGGCGTTCTATACGACGAAAGAGAACGGCAACGGGCTAGGGCTGTACATGATTCGAGAATCATTAAAAGCCGTAAACGGTCAAATGGAAATCGAGAGCGTTGAAGGAGAAGGTACGGCGATGATGATTAAAATCCCAAGGCGGACAAACGTATGAAGGGCTTCCGCTATTACTGGCTTTGGATTCCCGTCATCTGGGCCATGACGATTTTATTGATCACGTCGATCCAGTTGCCGGAACGCGCGACGACGAACAATGAGGTCGGCTTCGTGTTCGTCAGTGAAAAACACGAACACGCCAATAAGTTGTTAGCCGCATTTGTACGAACGGCCAATCAAAAAGGGTTCATTCCGATTCCGACGACAAGTGAGGATTCACGTGTCTTAGAAAAAGAGAAATTGGATTCTTTGATCGAGCGCGGTGTCAAAGCCATCTTCGTGACGACGCTTGACGAGACGTTCATTCAATCATCGCTCGAAAAGGCGAGAGACAAAGGGATTCCGATTATCGCGATCGACCGGATGATCGACCACGATAGCGTGCTCACGTCCGTCGTGTCCGATAACGTTGAAATCGGGCGGATGGCCGCCAACCATATTGCCGCCAAACATACCGCACTCGATCGGCCGATCCGTGTCGTCGAAGTGAGGGGAACGGCAAAAGTCCGCTCGACCATCGATCGTAGCCTCGGGTTGACCGAGTACGATAAAGCCCATGACGACCTCGAGGTCGTGGCCTCGCTCACGGGTAACTACGATCCGTTCCAAGCCGAGATCGAGATGTCGCGCTGGCTCGAGGAAGACATCCCGTTCGACGCCGTGTTTTCCCATAACGACGACAATACGTTCGGGGTCGTGAGGGCGCTCGAGAGCAAGAGACTAAATGACAAGACAATCGTGTCGGTAGACGGTGTGACAGAGATTTACCCGTTGATTCATAGCGGGAAAGTCGATGCGACGGTCGTGCAATCCCCGAACGAAATGATTGAAGTCGGGTTCAAAGCGCTCGAACAGCATTTGAGCAGTAAAAAAATCTCGGCGCACTACTATTCATCGAGTTACTTGTATGAAGGACTCGGTAAAGATTAATTGACAAATAACTAGATTCCGCTATGCTAGGAAAAGTGGAAAGAAACAGGAGGTGTATCGATTGAACAGCTTCCAACAGTTCAAATTGTTACCGTTTATCGTCGATGCCTTGACAGAAAAGCGCATCACTAACCCAACGGACATTCAGGCACGGATTATTCCAGCCGCGATGAATGGCCGTGACATCATTGGAAAATCACAAACCGGGACCGGGAAGACACTCGCGTTCCTCTTACCTATTTTAGAATCGATCGACCCGAGCGAACATGAAGTCCAAGCGATCGTTGTCGCACCGACACGCGAGCTTGCCTGGCAAATCCACGAAGAGTTGAAAACACTCCTCGTGAAGCAGCCTGACTATATTAAGACGAGTTTGATCGTCGGCGGAACTGACCGTGAACGTCAAATCGACAAGATGAAAAACCCACCACAGTTGATCATCGGGACGCCAGGCCGTCTGCTCGACTTGATGAAAGTTCAGGCGTTGTTCCCGCATAAAGTCAAACATTTCGTCGTCGATGAAGCCGATCAAATGCTTGATATGGGCTTCTTGCCAGAAGTAGACCGCATCGCGCAGTCGCTTCCGGAAAGACTGCAAACGATGGTCTTCTCAGCGACAATCCCAGAGAAGCTTGAGCCGTTCTTGAAGAAATATCTTCACGATCCGCGCTACGCTGAAGCGAGTGCCGAGCACCGCGTCGCACCGAAGATCAAGCACCACGTCATCCCGGTCCGTCACCGCGACCGCAAAGAATTGACGGTCGAAGTGGCCAAAGCGATCAATCCGTTCGTCTGCCTCGTGTTCACGAACACGAAACAAGACGCGGATGAGCTCGAGAAGTCGTTCCGTGAGGCAGGCCTCAACGTCGGGACGCTTCATGGCGACATGCAAGCCCGTCGACGCAAGCAAGCGATCAAAGACATCAACGATGCAAAATATCAATACGTGATCGCAACCGACTTGGCTGCCCGCGGGATTGATATTAAAGGTGTGTCGCACATCATCAACTTCGGTATCCCGAAAGATCTCGACTTCTACACACACCGTGTCGGCCGGACCGGTCGTGCCGGTGCTACCGGAGAAGCGTATACGCTGTATGAAGATCACGAGAACGGCCCGATCAATCGACTTGAAGAGCGTGGTTTCGCGTTCACACATGTCGATGTCAAAGGCGGGACGCTCCAAGAAATCAAGACTCGTAAACGCCGCGTGACCGACCGTAAGATGAAAGTATCACACACGGCGCACAGCCGTATGGCCGGTGAGATCAAGAAGGCGAAGAAGAAAGTCAAACCAGGCTACAAGAAGAAGTTCAAGTATAAATTGAAAGAGACGGCTTCGCGCGAGCATATGCAACAACAGCGCACGGAACGTCGTGAGACCCGTAAGAAGAACAGACGGTAATCACTAAAAAGAAGAATCGACTTCATGGAGTCGGTTCTTCTTTTTGTGTACACTAAAGGCAGAAGATTGCGAAGGAGAGTTGACTATGTTAAAAATTGGTTCACACGTTTCGGTTTCAGGTAAGAAGATGCTGCTCGCTGGCAGTGAGGAAGCCGTCTCGTACGGTGCGACGACGATGATGGTCTATACGGGCGCGCCTCAAAACACGCGTCGTAAACCGATCGAGGAGTTAAATATCGAAGCGGCGCTCGTCCACATGGCGGCGCATGACATCGAGGAGATCGTCGTCCACGCCCCATACATCATCAACCTGGGCAATACGACGAAACCCGAGACGTTCGAGCTCGCGGTCTCGTTTTTGGCGGCTGAAATCAAGCGGGCCGAAGCGCTACTAGTCGCCCGCCATGTCGTCCTTCACCCAGGCGCCCATGTCGGTGCCGGCGAAGACGTCGGTCTCGCTCGCATCATCGAAGGCTTGAATGAAGTGCTGACCGGAGACGAGACGGTGAAGATCGCCCTCGAGACGATGGCAGGAAAAGGAAGCGAACTCGGGAAGACGTTTGAAGAACTCGCGACGATCATCGACGGAGTGACGCATAACGACCGGCTGTCGGTCTGTTTCGACACGTGCCACGTCCATGACGCCGGGTATGACCTCGTGGGGGACTTAGACGGCGTGATTGCCGAGTTTGACCGCATCGTCGGAATCGACCGACTCGGCGTCATCCACGTCAACGATTCGAAAAACGTGCGCGGGGCGAGAAAAGACCGCCACGAAAATATCGGCTACGGGGAGATCGGTTTTGACGCGTTGAACCGAATCATCCATCATGAGGCGTTCGCGCATTTGCCAAAAATTCTTGAAACACCTTACATTCCAATCAGCGAGAAGACGAAAGTCGCGCCGTATAAGCAAGAGATCGACATGTTCCGATTAGGCGCGTTCGACGCCGAATGGCGCGAACGATTCGCGCTCGCGCATCAATAAGCGATGAGCGTGCTAAAGATCGATCCAGAGACGTATGACGTATTTGCGGCGCTCCCGACATACTTTCGCGAGCAGAGCCCGTTTTACATTGAAGGAAGCATTGAGGGACCAGCCTTGATCGAAGTCGTTGGATATGGGATCGTCGCGGAAGTCGAGATTATGCTCGTCGAGACGACGACGCGCCCCGACGACCGGTATTGGCGAACGCGTCCCGACGATGAAGTTCGAGACTATTGTCTCGTCGATTTAGTCGGCCTTGATTTTCATCATCCGCTGCTCAAGAGTGGTATGTACGACGTGTCGACGTCATATGCGACGTTAAAAGATATGTGGGACCGAGGTTATCAAGTCCCATCCCAACGCTGGACACGGCAAACGTACGAGACGCATCTAGCCAGGGAACGACTGATGCACCACATCGCTTCCGTCACGGCTTGTACGAGCTGTGGAGTCGACTTGATAGACAGGTATGGGGCGATGGCCCATCGTCTGCTAGAGTACCATCTTGAAGGAGACAGCGGGATGTGGGTCTGTCCGACTTGTCATAAGGCGATCCATCATGCAGAGTAACAAAAAGAACGATGCCCGCGGGCATCGTTCTTTTTGTTTAAAATGGCCAGTTCGCAAGCGCGAATTGGTAAACTTTCATCCCGAGAAAGACGCCAAAGATTCCAATGACGCCAGGCAAGACCGGGGGGGCAGGCAACGGCAACTTCAAGGCAGTGAAAATCATGCCACAGATGAGGCCGGCGAGCAACGAGAGTAAGATTTCTTGCATGAATGATTCCTCCATATTCGAAAATGAAAGCGTTTCAACTAACTGAACGAACTAATTATACAATGTTCTTTCTCGTTTGAGAAGTCTAACATCAGTCATCAGTCATTTTCTCATTTTCGGCCCGGAGGCGAAGGACTTCACGTTCGGCCCAGTTCGACGGCTCCCGTTCGAAGACGCTCGGGATGTTGTTCCAACGGCCGCCTGTATATTGATGGATGATGATCTGCGATTGAATTTTCTCTTGGCCAGGTTCTTGCTTGATGTAGACGTAACTGCCATCGGCGCGTTGGATCCGCGCTTTGACGTTATCGACGAGCTGTAGCGCGAGCATGTCTTTAATGTATGACTTATGACCCGCATCTAGGATCGGGAACAAGATCTCGATGCGCTTTTTCATATTTCGGGTCATCCAGTCCGCAGACGAGCAGTATAAGTCTTCTTTCCCGTTTTGGTAGAAATAGAAGATGCGAGAATGTTCTAGATAGCGGTCGATGATCGAGACGACACGAATATTGTCCGAGACGCCTTTAATGCCCGGCCGCAGGCAACAGATGCCGCGAATGATCAAATCGATCTTGACCCCGGCCTGAGACGCGTCATACAGCTTCGTGATGATCGACTTGTCGGTGAGCGAGTTCATCTTGGCGACGATGCGACCGTTCCCATACTTCTCATGCAGTTTGATCTCGTCTTGAATCTTGTGGAGGAAGAAGTCGAGCATGTCGTCAGGCGACGTCTCGAACTCGTGCCAAGACGGTCGTTCACCGTAACCGGAGAGCCAGTTGAAGAAGTTGGTCGCATCTTCGGCCAAGTCCTCGTTCGTCGTCAATAAGCCGATGTCCGTATAAAGCTTCGCCGTCGAGTCGTTGTAGTTACCGGTACCGAGGTGGACGAAGCGTTGGAGGACACCTCCTTCTAGAATCCGTACGACAAGCGTGATCTTCGAGTGCGTTTTTAACTCTTTATAGCCGTAGATGACGTGGGCCCCGGCTTTTTCGAGCTGTTTCGCCCATTGAATGTTCTTCTCTTCATCGAACCGAGCCTTTAGTTCGACGAGGACGGTGACTTGTTTGCCGCTCTCAGCAGCGTCAGTGAGCGCTTTAATGATCGGTGAATCGCCAGACACACGGTAAAGCGTCTGCTTGATGGCCAAGACGTTCGGGTCTTTCGCGGCCTGGGCGATAAAGCGGACGACCGGGTCGAACGAATGGTATGGGTGATGGAGCAAGTAATCCTTTTTTAGGACGGCCTTGAACAAGTCCTTGCCGGGCTCGAGTCCTTCCGGGACGAACGGGATGAGCGTCTCGTTGATCATCTCATCATACTCGATCCCGATCTTATTATAGATGCCAAACAAGAACGTCAAATCGATCGGTCCGTCGACGACGAAAATGTCGCGGTCGTGCAGATCGAGGACGTCTTGCAGCATAAACAACAGTTCTTTACTGAGTGAACGTTGTTGGACCTCGAGGCGGATGCCGACGCCGTAACGGCGTTTCTTCAATTCTTTCTCGATCTGTTTCAACACATCGTGACTGCCTTCTTCATGGAACGGCATGTCAGCGTTGCGGGTGATCCGGAACGGCATCGTCGACTCCACTTCAAAGCCTTTGAAGAGCGAATCGATGAATTGGATGATGACGTCTTCGAGCAACATCAAATCGGCATGTTCTTCGTCTTCTGTCGGCAGTTCGAGAAAACGCGGTAGGACGGCCGGTACTTGAACGAGGGCGAGTCGCTTTTTGCCTTCTGAGGTCGACGAGATTTCGACGGCGATATTGAGCGATTTTGACAACAGCATCGGGAACGGGCGATACGCATCGACCGCGATCGGTGTCAAGACCGGGAAGACGTGGGTCCGAAAATACAGTTTAACAAAATCAAGTTGCTCTTTGTTCAAGTGCTTCGGACGTAAAAAGCGGACGTTTTCTGTTCCGAGTTGTTTGACGATTTTTTTATACGTCGCATATTGGACTTCGACGAGTTCTTGAGCTTTGATTGAGATCGCTTTAATTTGCTGCTTCGGTGTCAGCCCGGCCTTGTCCTCCGGTTGGTTGAATCCGGCTAGCACCTCGTCTTTCAGTCCTCCGAAACGGACCATGTAGAACTCATCGAGGTTTGCACTGAAGATGCCGAGAAATTTGAGGCGTTCCATGAGCGGATTGCGGTCATCGATCGCTTCTTGGAGCACGCGCTCGTTAAAGCTGAGCCAGCTCAATTCGCGGTTGTTAAAATGTTCTGGTAAGTAAGTCGTCATAAAGTGATCCTCTCCTCTACGCGTAACTCGATCGTCGTTTCGATCGCGCGTTCTAAATGCTTTTTGTGACGGATGCCGCGCTGCAATTCAAAGCGCGGGGACGTCGATGTATGAAGGGTGAAGGCAAGCCCGTCGTCTGTTGTCTCGATGTCGATGTTCTCGACGACTTGACGCTCGGTCAAATCGAGCGCGTCGACAAGTTTGACGATTGATCCAATCAGCTCTAGACTCTTCAACATTTTCGAGTCGAACCATTCAGGAAAGCCCTCGATATGCTGTTCGAGCAGGCGCCGTGACTTGTAAGACGTGACGAGCGCCAGGGCGAGCCGGTCTTCGTTGTTCATGCCTTTAAAGTCATTGGTCGTGATCAAATGGAACGTGTGGTCGCTCTTGTTGTTATGGTCGATGTATTCACCGACGTAAGCGAGACGGCAA
This sequence comes from Exiguobacterium sp. SH31, assembly GCF_001816105.1. Classification (NCBI taxonomy): domain Bacteria; kingdom Bacillati; phylum Bacillota; class Bacilli; order Caryophanales; genus Exiguobacterium; species Exiguobacterium sp. SH31. Next base: position 20,214 of record NZ_LYTG01000016.1, on the reverse strand, counting down.
GCCGCTTCTAACAGTCCCGGTTCGAACGGTTTTGGTTTGATCGTCTTCGCCTCGATCAAGCCCATATAAATTTGACGGGCCAGATGGACGAGATGCCGATGCCGGACCGGATCGACGTCGTATTGTTTCTCGAAGTGGCGGAAACTTTCTTCTTTGACATCAGCGAAACGGATCTCGTTGTTCTCTTTTAAATAGTATTCATAAAATAGCCCTTCCCGCAGACCGTTATTGCTCATCGTAAACTCAGGCACTTTTAAATAGCGGGCCAGTTCATCGATTGCGGTCACGGCCGGAGCGATGATGTCCATCCGATCTTTTGACAGGCCATCGAGTCGTCCGAGTTGTTTCGTCGACATGTCGATCAGTTCATCGACGACCTCGTGAAGCCGGTCGGCACCAAGTGTATATTGATGGATGCCTTCAAGCGGGAAGTGGGACAACGACTGTTCGACGCGGACGAGGTTTCGGGCGGTCCCGCCGACACCGACGAGCGGAACACCGTGAGGGACGAGCCAATCGATGTCTTTGAACGCTTTCTTCAAGAACGCGGTCAGTTGTTTCCGCTCATCTTTCGAGAGCGTGTCGCCTGACATAAAATCGTTCGTCAACGTGACGGCACCGAACGGGAAACTATGATAAAAGACGAGCTCGCGGTCTTTGAAGTAAGTCACTTCCATTGAGCCGCCGCCGATGTCGACCGAATAGCCGTCTTCGATATAAGTCGAGTTGACGATGGCCGAGTATCCGTAATACGCCTCTTCATAGTCACTCAACAAGCGGATCTCCATCCCGGTCGCGTCAAGGACCTCGTTTAAAATCGCTTCAGAATTGCTGGCGTTGCGGATGGCTGCGGTCGCGACCGGCAACATCTCTTTGACGCCATGATGCTTGTTCAGACTGATGAAATGGTCGAGTGTCTCGATTAACGATTGGATGCCCATTTCGGACAGTTCGTTCGCATCGGTGATGTGACTCGAGAGCCGAGCGACTTCTTTCACGTTCAACCGTTCGAAATATTGGCCGTGTCGATTCACTTCAAAAATGACGTTGCGAATCGAGTTTGACCCGATATCAATGACTGCTAATTTTTTTTCCACGGTAAATCCCCCTCTGCGATACCTCTAGTGTACAACGAACACTAGACAAACTCATCTTGATTTTGTGTGAAGACGTGACGACGAGCGCCTCGATCTTCTCAAACTTGAAGCATTTAATAATATTCTGTATAATACAGACGCTGAGCAAGTAGAAATGATTACGATTTATCAAACGAGAGAAGGGTAGCTCATGACGACATCTGTCGTAAAATTAGATCATGTTTCGTATTATTATGATGGCACGGCCGCACTTCGGGACGTGTCCATCGATATCAAGCAAGGTGATTTCGTCGCCATCGTCGGCGAGAACGGGTCAGGCAAGTCGACGTTGATTCGGACGATCCTTGGGTTATTGAGCCCGCAGACGGGAACGGTCGAACTGTTCGGTCGCCCGCAAGGCCAATTCAAGGACAAGTCACGTATCAGTTACGTTTCCCAAAAAGCGGCGTCATTTAACTCTGGATTTCCGGTGACGGTCGAAGAAGTCGTCGCCATGGGCCGGTACGGACGGTTAGGCCTGTTCAAGAGATTGAACATGGAAGACAAGGCCGCCATTCAAAATGCGCTCGAGACGGTCAACATGTGGCAGTTTCGGAATCGCAAAATCGGAAGCCTGTCCGGTGGGCAACAGCAGCGTGTGTTCATCGCCCGGGCCATCGTCAACCAACCCGATTTGCTCATCTTGGATGAGCCGACGGTCGGGGTCGACCAAAAGCATCTGCGGGACTTTTATGAAGTGCTCCACTTGTTGCGCGAGCAGACGTCGTGCACGTTCATCCTCGTCACGCACGATTTAAACGTCGTCACCGACCTCGTCACGAAAGTCGTCCATCTGGACCGGGGGCGTATGGCCTGTAACTGTGGGTTGAAAGAGTATAGCAAACTAGGAGAACTTGCCGCCATCAAGCCGTATCCCGTCAAGGTCCTCGTTCATGAAGGTATGTCATGATTGCCGACTTGTTAACCTATAGTTTTTTGCGTTATGCGTTCATAGCGGCCGTCGTCATCGGGTTTACGGCCCCGTTGATCGGTTCTTTCGTCGTCGTCAGACGGATGAGTCTGATTGCTGACGCTTTGTCACACGTGACGCTCGCCGGCATCTCCTTGAGTTTGTTTCTCGGACAGTATGTCTTGTTCTTCTCTGACTTGAATCCGCTCTATCTCGGGACGCTCGTCTCGGTGCTCGCGGCGCTCGGTCTCGATTGGCTCCGCAATAAGTACGTCCATTTCCAAGAGCTGTCGATCCCGATCATGATGTCGGCGGGGATGGGGCTGAGCGCGATCTTCATTTCGTTGTCGCGCGGCTTCTCGGTCGATTTGTCGACGCTGTTGTTCGGTTCGATTTCAGCGGTCAGTCCGTCTGATATCGGTTTGATTCTAGCTGTCGCGCTCATCACGGTCATCGTCATCGTCGTGTTTTATAAACAGCTCTTGTTCTTGTCGTTCGATGAAGAACAAGCGAAAGTGTCCGGATTGCCGAGCACGTTGTTACACATGTTGTTCATGTTCGTCGTCGCGCTCGTCATCGCCGTCAGTATGCGGATCGTCGGCACGCTGCTCGTCTCAAGTTTGATCACGTTACCGGTCGCGGCCGCGCTCCGGTTCACGAACAGTTTCAAACAGACGATTGTTTGGGCAATCGTGTTCGGTGAGCTTGCGACGATTGGGGGACTTGTCCTCGCCTACGAACTAGACGTCGCCCCGGGCGGTGTCATCGTCTTGCTCGCCGTCTTGATTTTGGCTGCCGTCATGTTGTTTGAGAAGATCGGCTCGTTACGGAAGAAGGAGGTACTCCATGAAACAGACTGAACAAATCGAACGGTTGCAATCGTCATCGTTGAAAGTGACGCCGAAACGGATTGAGATGTACGCTTATTTGGCGGCCGAAGAACGCTACGTCAGTGCGAAAGATGTCCTGGATTATATGTGTTCGAAACATCCGACGATGAGCTTTGATACGGTCTACCGGAACTTGAAGTCGTTTGCGGAGGAAGGGTTGCTCGAAGCGACCGAGTTGAACGGTGAGAAAGCGTTCCGGGTCACGTGTGGCTCATCGCACCACCACCATCATTTGATCTGCCGCGGGTGCGGCAAGACGAAACTGCTCGAACTTTGCCCGATGCGTTACGTAGAGACGCTTGACCCCGATTTTGAGGTCATCGATCATAAATTTGAGATTTACGGGTATTGTAAACAATGTAAGTAAAGAAGTTGATTACTTCAACTTCTTTTTTTGTGTACATATGGGGAGGGAGTGAGTCGATGATTTATACGGCAAGCGATATCAAGCGAGCGGATGAACGGGCTTTTGCGCACGGGACGACGCCCGAAGCCTTGATGGAGCGGGCGGCGCTGGCCTTGACGAATCGTTTGGTGATTCGAGCAGAGGCGTCCGTCCTCGTCGTCTGTGGACGAGGGAATAACGGGGGCGACGGTTGGGTCATCGCCCGTGAACTGCACCGTCGTGGGTATGACGTCAGCGTCTGGGCACCACTCGGCGAGCCGAAATCGCCAGAAGCCTTGACGCACGCCGTGTCCGCGAAGCAAAGGGTCACGGTTGTAGATGATCCGAGACGGGCGGACTATATCATCGACGCCTTGTTCGGAGTCGGCCTTGACGGACCGGTCACAGGGAAGGCGAGAGACGTCATCACATGGATACGCGACCAAGCGGCGACGGTGATCGCGGTCGATGTTCCGTCCGGTGTGCCGAGCGACGAGACGAGCCGGTTCGACGGTCACGCGATCAAAGCCGATCAGACGTTGACGTTACATGGTTACAAGCGAAGTGCGTTCTTGAATCAAACCGCACCGTTTTACGGGAAAGTCGAACGAATCGACATCGGATTGCCTGAGACGTCGAACTGGCGCGTGTTGACGGAGACTGATTTTGACCGCGGTCTGCTATCCCGTGATCGATATGGCCATAAATCGACTTACGGTCACGGTCAGCTCGTCGGCGGGAGCCGCCACTTGATCGGGGCACCGTTTCTAGCAGCGCAGGCCGCCCTTCGGAGCGGACTCGGACTACTCGATGTGGCGGTGCCGGCCGAAGCGATGGCACTGGTTGCGACGTTACCCGAGGCGATGTATTACGAGATCGATTCCATACCGGATGCACGGTACGCGGCGACGGCGATCGGTCCCGGCATGGTCGAGGATGAACGGTTGACGAACGCTTGGCAAACGATCAAGAAACGGACGACGCCGATCATCGTCGATGCCGGTGCGCTGACACAGGAACACTTACAGGCGTCGGGCCAATTGACGCTGACCCCTCATCCAGGTGAACTTGCGCGTTTGACCGGACAGACGGTCGAAGCGATCGAGGCAGACCGCTTCACGGTCGCATCAAACTTTGCGAGGAAACACGGTGTTCATCTCATTTTAAAAGGGACGCATACGTTGATCGTTTCCCCAGATGGGACTGGTGCCGTCAATACGGTCGCAGCCCCGGCCCTCTCAAAAGGCGGGAGCGGTGACGTGTTGACCGGCATATTGCTCGCGCTTTGGGCCCGGAGTGCGCGGATTGAGCCGAAGCAGCCCCCGAACGAACAAGCCGTCCTATGGCATGCGTTAGCCGCTAGGTCGGCGAGTGAACGGATCCATCCGGCAAGCGTTCTCGCGAGCGATGTCATCGAGGCGATCGGACGGGTATGAAAAAAAGAGGAATCCAGCGGCGGATTCCTCTTTTTTATAGGGTGATGATGGATTTTGTAGTCTCGAAGCGGTCGACGAGATGGAGTGCCTCGTTCCAAGACGTGATGCGTTTCACCCCGTCCGGTAACGGTCGACGATTATATGGGGCGTCGAACAAGAGCACCGGAATCAATGTCTGTTCATGGATCGAGATGGCATTCTCATAGCGATCCTCCATGAACAAGTCGAGCGCGAGATCTTTGACGACGCCGACTTTGTCGTGACTGCCTGTCATAATCAATGAGTCGAGCGGGAGTTCATGCTGTTTGATCCAATGCTCTGTGACGGAGCGGACGGCCTCGCTGCGAGCCGTCACGTAGTGAAGTTGGTGCGTTTTCCGAATGTGCCAGAGCACTTCATTCACTTCAGAGTGAGGGAGTGAACGCCGATAGATGGCTTCTTCATGACCTTGCTCGATCATGAACGTCCAAAAATCATGTTGTGTCATATTCGTGTACGTATGGAGCTCGTATTCGGTCGCCTGATGATAATCGATGGCGTAGCCGAGCATGTCGTTCATATAGTGAAAGCAACTTTGCGGATCCGTGACGGTTCCATCTAAATCTATCCCAATGTGCATCTTGATTCCTCCTTGCCATAACACTCATTGTATCAAAAGCCCGCTCGGTTGCAACCGAGCGGGCGAGAGATTAGTTAGATTGGTTGGCAAGTTGTTGTTCTTCAAGCTCACGCGCGGCAATTTTCTCGGCGACGATGGCGTCGATTTCTTTCTTCAACTCTTCGACCATCGTTGCTTCCGGTACTTTACGGATGATTTTCCCGTGACGGAAGAGCAGGCCTTCGTTACGAGCCCCGGCGATGCCGATGTCCGCCTCACGTGCTTCACCCGGTCCGTTGACCGCGCAGCCGAGGACGGCGACTTTGATGTTGACGTTAATGTTTTGGATGTACTCTTCAACTTCTTTCGCAATCGAGATCAAATCGATTTCGATACGGCCGCATGTCGGGCAAGAGATGAGCGTCGCGGCGTTAGCGGCTAGGCCGAACGACTTGAGCACTTCTTTGGCGACTTTGATCTCTTCGACAGGATCGTCAGACAGCGACACACGAACCGTCGAGCCGATCCCGAGAGAGAGGATTGCGCCGAGTCCAGCCGCTGATTTGAGTGATCCTGAGAACAGCGGTCCTGATTCAGTTATCCCGACGTGGAGCGGGTAGTCAAACGTCTTCGCGGCGAGCGTGTACGCCTCGAGGGCAAGGTTCACGTCAGACGCTTTGAGCGAGATGATCGTGTTGTAAAAACCGAGGTCCTCTAAAATCTTGACGTGATGCATCGCACTTTCGACCATGCCTTGGGCTGTCGGATATCCGTATTTTTCGAGGAACTGCTTCTCGAGCGATCCGGCGTTGACACCGATGCGGATCGGGATCCCTTTCGCTTTAGCAGCGTTAACGACCGCTTCGACTTTCTCACGGCGGCCGATGTTACCAGGGTTGATCCGGATCTTGTCGACACCGCTTTCGATAGCTTTCAACGCCAATTTGTAGTCGAAATGAATATCGACGACGAGCGGGATGTTGATGCGGCTCTTGATTTCAGCGAGCGCGTCGGCCGCTCGCTCATCAGGACAAGCGACGCGGACGATTTGGCAACCTGCTTCTTCCAGACGTAAAATTTCGGCGACAGTTGCTTCGACGTCGTGCGTTTTCGTCGTCGTCATCGACTGAATGACGACTTCATCAGAACCTCCGATGATGACGTTGCCGACACGAATCGGACGAGTTAATGAACGGTGTAAAATTTCTGACATATACGTAATCTCCTTCTTTTGGAAAGGTTCCAATCGATTTAGATGGTTGGTTTCTTTCTTATCATAACGAAATGCTTGTGAAAAAGCACCCGGCAAGCGCTCCTGAGATGTGCTCTTTACAAAGTCTAACGTTATCTTAACAGAGCCTTCATAATTTTCCACCGTCTCAAGACCGATATATCAGACGAATAGTAACTTGGGAAAGGTGAGGATTAGATGTGTTAAAGCGATTGCAACAGCTGTGGAAGCAGCGGCGTCCCGAAGGAGTCAAAATTGAACGGCGTCTCCAATGGACGTTGATGCCGCTTGTCGTCATCCTGTTTTTGACGACGTTCGGTTGGTTCGCGCTGAAAGCGGAACACCTGTTGACAGCTGAAGTCGAGAAGCGCTTACTCCGAGAAGCGACAGTCATGCGCGAGACGGTCAAAACGACGTATGGGGCATACCTATCAAATGAAAAAGGGTTGGTACGCTCGTTGAAGTCGACGTATATGCAACAGGCGTCAATTTTATCAGCGGACGGACTCGAGGCCGGTCAGTATTTGATACGAGACGAGCAAGTCGAGCAATTGACAGGAAAAAAAGCGAGCAAGCAGCTTGAAGACAAATTTAATGAAGTGACAGTGAACGAACTCGCAGTCATCGAACGAGGCGACTTCTTCTTAGCAACGGTTCCAATCCCAGAACTACAAGCTCATTACGTATTGGCTGTCACGAGACAATCGGTACTTGGGTCGATGTGGGAACTTCGACAGGCGCTTTTCGCTGTGATTGTCATAGCGATGGGAATTATTATTTATTTATTTTCTCGGATGATCCGTCGCGAAGTCAGACCGTTATCGCAGTTTGCGACGCGACTGCGTGAGGCGGTAGAGACACGTGCTTTCAAAGAAGTAGACTTAGGAGCCAAGTCGTTCGAGATTCGTAGTTTAGAGCGTGAATACAATACGTTCATCGGTCTGTGGAAAAAATCGTTGCTGACGATGGACGAGACGTCTTTGGCGTTCGAGACGAGCTTGCCGACGTTCATGCGGCAACTTGCATCAAATGAACAACAAGTTGTCGCCTTTAAAGAAGTCGCAAGTACGGTCGAACAGACGAGTCGATCGTATCAGGCGTTCACCAGCGAATCGACGCATCGCTTTACGGACATTGCGGCCCATGTCACGGCACTCAAACAAGATATTTCGGCTGTCGACTTGAGAGCGGTAGCGCTGCAACAAACGATTTCGAGCGAAATTGCCTCGTTTGCTTCGGTCAGAGGCGTGAGCGAGCAGTTCAAAGAGAAGGCGGGCGGTATTCAAGAACGTTTACGCGACAGCGCGGAAACGTCAGAACGAGCCGACGAAGCGCTACAGACGATTTTGTCGGTCGCGGCAGCCACGAAGATGTTGGCACTGAACGCCTCGATCGAAGCGGCTCGTGCCGGGGAACACGGAAAAGGGTTTGCTGTCGTCGCTCATGAAGTCGGTCAGCTAGCGAAAGTGACGAATGAATCTTCGATACTTGCCGTTGCGGCGATCGGACAAATCAAATCCGAACGGGAAGAAATTTTTAGCGATATGATTCGCTTCGGCGACGATATCCTTCATCTAGGTGAGACGTTGGACCGAGTTGAAGCAGGGATTGCGAAAATCAATCACGAAGTGCGCGACCAGATGCTTGAGTTCCAATCGATCACGGATCAGACGGCCGCAACGGGAAGCCAGTTGCTCCACATGGCGGAAGCGAACGAACAACTGAAAGAAATCGGCTTGGCGCTCGAGCGGAAGTTGAACGAATTGTACGAAGGGGTCGAAGTATGGACGGACGTTCAAGCAACGTTACAAGCAGCCGGGACAGACCTCGGTCATCAAAGTCGACGCCTGCAGGAAGTACTTACTGAACTTGCACCGAAGACGTGATAAAACTCGGGACAGCGCGTGTTAGCGCCGTCCCGAGTTTTTTTGTTTAAGCGGAATTTGGAGTAGCGGGACGGTCAAGAAGACGATCGTGACGACAAAGCCGAGCCATAGAAGTGCGGGCACGGCGTGATACAAGGCGACGAGCACGAGCGTCGGGACGAGTGTCATCGCGACCGCGTAAGGCCAAGCTTGCCGATACGGCCACGGTTTCTTCATTCGAAGTCTCGTCACGAGTTGGACGAACAAGGCGGCGACGGCGACCCACATCATATAGAAGAAGAAGATGGCGAACCCGTGTAAAAACAACCACATCGGTGCGAAAAAATCGGGTCGCAAGACGAGGTAATCTAAGACAGTCGCGACGATTGTAAAGACGAGGCTCGCCAACATATAAGCGTGCAGCGGAGCCAGACGGAGCCGTAGCGTTTGCTTCGTAGGTAGCAGGCTATGGCGGATAAACATTGATGTCGTTTTAAGCATACATACAAAACCCCATTCTGTTATAGTACAAAAAACTAAAATCACACAAAGATAAGACAGTTAGTTAATAAAACCTTAACATTAAACGTATTTACATCGACTCAGGGAAGAAGGCATAATGAGTAAGGCAATAAGAACCAATTAAACACAACCAATTCACAATCAAAAGGGGTACAAAAATCGTGGAATACAATTTGCAAGAAATGTTATTCATGTTTTTTGGAGGATTAGGAATCTTCCTGTTCGGTATCAAATCGATGGGAGACGGCCTTCAAAAGTCTGCAGGAGATCGACTCCGCGACATCCTTGATAAGTATACATCGAATCCGTTCCTCGGAGTACTAGCCGGGATCATTGTCACGGTCTTACTTCAAACATCAAGTGGAACAACCGTCATTACGGTCGGCCTTGTTAGCGCCGGTTTCATGACGCTCCGTCAAGCGATCGGGGTCATCATGGGTGCGAACATCGGGACGACGGTAACGGCGTTCATCATCGGGATTGACATTGGTGCTTATGCACTTCCGATTATCGCAGTCGGTGCGATTCTGTTGTTCTTCTTTAAACGAGAGAAATTCCAACACCTCGGACAAATCTTCTTCGGATTCGGGATGCTGTTCTACGGTCTTGAACTCATGGGAGACGGGATGCGCCCGCTTCGTTCGAGTGAATATTTCATTGATTTGACGCAATCGATGAGTGACAACCCGTTCCTCGGCGTCATCGTCGGTACGGTGTTCACGGTCATCGTGCAATCGTCTTCTGCGACGATCGGGATCTTGCAAGAACTATACGCTGGGGGCTCGATCCAACTCGATGCGGCACTGCCTGTCTTGTTCGGGGATAACATCGGGACGACGATCACGGCGATTCTCGCTTCGATCGGTGCCTCGGTCGCGGCCCGTCGTGCGGCGGCAGCCCACGTCATCTTTAACTTAATTGGGACAGCAATCTTTATGATTTTATTATTGCCGTTCACACAATATATTTTATGGATCACAAATGTATTGGCGATTGAGGACAAAATGCAAATCGCTTTCGCCCATGGAACGTTCAACGTCGTCAATACGTTCGTCCAGTTCTGGTTCATCGGGACGATTGCTTGGGTCGTGACGAAGCTCGTACCAGGCGAAGATTCAATCGTTGATACGAAAGCGCAACACTTGGACCCGATCTTCATTCAACAGTCGCCTTCAATCGCGGTCGAGCAGGCCAAATATGAAGTCATCCGCATGGGTGATTTCGCGAAGCTCGGTCTTGACGAAGCACGCAGCTATTTGGCGTCAGGAGACAAGAAACACGCTGAGAAGTCGGCACATATCGAAGAAGCTCTTAACTCATTGAACTCTAAAATCACGGATTATCTCGTCAAATTGGCGGCTGTTGATTTGACAGAGCACGAATCTCAACAGCATAAGACGCTCATGCATGCGATCAACGACATCGAGCGAATCGGTGACCACGTCGAGAACATCATCGAGTTGATCGACTATAAGACGGCAACGCGCATCACGCTCTCGCCGGATGCTCAAAAAGAGTTGACGGAAATGTACGATCTGACACGGTCCACACTCGAGAAGTCACTTCAAACACTCGCGAGCGGTGATATGGTCGAAGCACGTCAAGTTATCGAAATGGAAGCGAAACTCGACATGCTCGAGCGCCAGTTCCGCAAAAATCATGTCGTTCGTTTGAACACAGGTGAATGTAACGGCCAAGCTGGTATGTTCTTCGTCGATATGCTCTCGAACCTTGAGCGGATCGGTGACCATGCGATGAACATCACAGAAATCACACTTGAAGATGCAACGAACGAAATATCGGTCTAACGTTTCAAAAAAGTCTTTCTACTTAAGTTATAGGTAGAAAGACTTTTTTGCGTACGTGTGACTTTTCATTGACAGTAGAGGCTTCCTTCAGTATATTATTACTGTATAACAACGTGGCGGTGTAGCTCAGCTGGCTAGAGCGTACGGTTCATACCCGTGAGGTCGTGGGTTCGACTCCCTCCGCCGCTACCAATAAGGACCCTTAGCTCAGCTGGTTAGAGCAGACGGCTCATAACCGTCCGGTCGTAGGTTCAAGTCCTACAGGGTCCATCGAGGGCAGCTTTCTAATGAAAGCTGCTTTTTTGTTTACATTTTTGTTTCTAAAAGTGAAGACGCGGGTAAATATCCGTTAGCATTTTGTTTTTGAAAAATATGAAACGAGGCGAAGCGAGATGGAACGAAATCATACGATGATGCAATTTTTTGAATGGCACGTCCCGGCTGACCAAAAGCATTGGAAGCGATTGAAAGAACGGGCTTCTAAATTAAAAAAAGCAGGAATCACCGCACTTTGGTTGCCACCGGTCACAAAAGGTCAAAGTGATGAGGATACGGGATATGGTGTCTATGACTTGTATGATTTAGGCGAGTTTGATCAAAAAGGAACAATCGCCACAAAATACGGGACGAAGCAAGAGTTGCTTGAGGCGACGAAACACGCCCAAGAGCTCGGGATGCAAGTATATATGGACGTCGTGTTGAACCATAAAGCCGGAGCCGACGCGACCGAGAAGTTCGACGTGTTAGAAGTCGACCCGGAAGACCGGACGAAAGTATTGTCGGAAGAACCGTTTGAGATCGAAGGTTGGACGAAGTTTGATTATAAAGAACGAAACGGTAAGTACTCGTCGTTCAAATGGAACTTCCATCATTTCAACGGCACGGACTATGACGCGGCGAGCGAGCATAGCGGTATCTTCTTCATTTTAGGCGATAACAAAAAATGGAATGACAACGTCGATAGTGAGTTCGGCGTATACGATTATTTGATGTTCGCGAACATCGACTATCATCATCCGGAAGTCCGGGAAGAAGTGTTAAGTTGGGGCAAGTGGTTCATCGAAGAGACGAAATGTGATGGCTTCCGTCTCGATGCGATCAAACATATCAACTATGATTTCGTCAAAGAGTTCAGCCAAGCGATGAAAGATGAAAAAGGCGAGAACTTTTACTTGGTCGGTGAGTTTTGGAAGTCGGAGCTCGAAGATTGCCGCGCCTTTTTAGACAACATCGACTACCACGTCGATCTGTTCGACGTGCCGCTCCATTACAATTTGCAGCGTGCCTCGATCGAAGGCGCATCATTTGATTTGCGGACCATCTTTGACGACACACTCGTCCAGTCCCATCCGCTTCACTCGGTCACGTTCGTCGACAACCATGACTCACAGCCGGCCGAGGCGCTCGAGTCATGGGTCGAAGATTGGTTCAAACAGAGTGCTTACGGTTTGATTTTACTCCGCCAAGACGGTTATCCGTGTGTTTTCTACGGGGATTACTACGGCATTAACGGGCCCCACCCGGTCGAAGGGAAGAAGCTGGCCATCGATCCGCTTCTGTACGCCCGTCGTGAAAAAGCGTATGGGCAACAAGACGACTACTTCGATAACGAGCACGTGATTGGTTGGGTCCGACACGGCAGTGAGGACATCGAGCGTTCAGGTTGTGCCGTCATCATCTCGAATAACGAAGAGGCGGAGAAACAGATGTACGTCGGGGAGCATCGTGCCGGTGAGAAATGGGTCGACTTGACGCAGACGATTGATGAAATCATCGAGATTGACGAAGATGGAAAAGGGGTATTTAAAGTAGCGGCAGGATCAATCTCGGTCTGGGCGTTGCCGGACGAAGATGTAGAATAAGCCTTTACAATTGAGTAAGCCGTCACAAATCTGTTACATTTAAAACGAACGTTGTTCAAACCAATTTAAAGGGGGATTTTAGTTATGGCTAAATTTGAATTACCACAACTTGATTACGCATACGATGCACTCGAACCACACATTGACGCTCGCACGATGGAAATCCACCATTCGAAACACCACAACGCTTACGTCACGAACGTGAACAATGCACTCGAAGGAAAAGACGTAGAGTACTCTTCACTTGAAGACTTGCTCCAAAAACTCGATTCGCTTCCTGCTGACATTCAGACAGCTGTTCGTAACAACGGCGGCGGGCATTGGAACCACTCGTTCTTCTGGAAGTTGTTGAAGAAAAACGAGAACGGGACGCCAACGGGCGAACTCGCAACGGCGATCGATGAAGCGTTCGGCAGCTTCGACGCGTTCAAAGATGAGTTCACGAAAGCCGCTACAACTCGTTTCGGTTCAGGTTGGGCTTGGCTCGTCGTCAAAGGTGGCAAGCTCGAAGTCACGTCGACACCGAACCAAGATTCACCGATCATGGAAGGCATCACGCCGATCCTTGGACTCGATGTTTGGGAGCACGCATACTACTTGAACTATCAAAACCGTCGCCCGGACTACATCCAAGCGTTCTTCCACGTCATCGACTGGGATTACGTCGCGAAGCTTTACGCTGACGCCAAATAATGACAAAATCCCGAGATTCGGTTGAATCTCGGGATTTTTTCTACATTTCATTAATTTGTAAACAAATTATGATATAGTAAAAATCGGGTCTGAAAATAGAAATACAGAAAAGTATTATATAGAAGCAACTGAAAGTGGAAGGAGATAACTGAATTGGCTAGACACCGTGTGAAAGTGCCGAAAAAACGGCGTAACCACCTTCCGTTACGATTAAATTTATTGTTCTTTATCGTCTTCATCTTGTTTGCGACATTGATCTTTCGGTTAGGCGTCGTCCAAATCGTCAACGGAGAGTTGATCGCCCGAGAGGTTCAAAAGACCGAGTCGAGCAAGATCAAGTACGAGGTGCCTCGCGGCAAAATCTACGATCGGAACGGGCAAGTGTTGGCCGACACGATCTCGAACTATTCGGTCATGTACCGTCGCTCCCAAGTGACGAAAACGGAAGAGCGTCTCGATGTTGCGGTCAAACTTGCTAAGATTGTCGACATTCCGGAGAAAGATCGCAAAGTGACCGAACGGGATCGCAAGGACTATTGGATCGCCATCGATCCCGAGCGTTCGCAAGAACGAGTCCAATCGCTTCTCGCCGAGCTGCCGGAAGAAGAGCGGGCCGCCTTGTCGAACCAAGAAGTCGATCAGTTGCTGCTTGATTCAATCACGCAAGCAGAGATCACGTTCGATGATGCGACCGAAGAGATCATCGCCATCAAACATAATATGGAGAGCGGGTACGCGTTAGACCCGCAAGTCATCAAGATCGGCGCGTCGCCGAAAGAGATGGCTTTGATCGAAGAAAACTTGGAGCTGTTGCCCGGCGTCAGCGTCGAACCATACTACCAGCGGGCTTATCCGTTCAAAGAGACGTTCCAAAGCTTCCTCGGAAGCTATCGTCAAATCCCGGCCGAGCAACGGGCCTCGTATCAGGCAAAAGGCTACGGGTTGAACGACCGGGTCGGGACGTCTTATCTCGAGCAGCAATATGAAGATATTTTGCGCGGGACCCCGGCTTATGACGTGTTCACGACGTACAAAGGCCAACCGGTCGGTGAGCCTACGCGCGTGAGCGGTAATCCCGGAAAAGATATCATCTTGTCGACGGACATCGAATTCCAAAAAGAAGTCGACGAGATCTTGAAGAAGGCGATCCGCGCCGGACGTTCGGGGAGCCCACACTTCGACCGGGCATTCGTTGTCGTCATGAATCCGAAGACGGGCGAGCTGCTCGCTTTGTCTGGGCAAGAGTTAGATCTTGAGACGAACGAGTTTAAAGACGTCTCGACAGGAACCGTGCTTCGGGCGAGTCAAATCGGCTCGACGATCAAAGGTGCGACCGTCGCCTTCGGACTTGAAGAAGAAGTCATCAAGCCGGGCGAATACATTTACGACGCGCCGATCCGCATCGGGTCTTCGCTCAAATCGTCTTACCGGAACATGGGGAACATCAACGACCTTGATGCGCTCGCCATGTCATCGAACATTTACATGTTCCAGATCGCGCTCAGGCTCGCCGATTATTACTCGACCGGCCAAATCGTCGGTGACAACGTCACCGAGGCGTTCAATACGATGGAGCACTACTACAAACAGTTCGGACTCGGGATCGAGACGGGCATCGATCTTCCTTACGAGTCAATCGGTTTCCGGAGCGTGCCGGACCGTGTCACACTGTTGATGGATATGTCGATCGGTCAGTTCATCTCGTATACGCCGATCCAACTCGCGCAATATACGTCGACGCTCGCCAACGGCGGGTATCGGGTGCAACCGCATCTTTTAAAAGAAATCATTGAACCGGGCTCGCTCGATGAGATGAATAAACAAGTCGTCAGCACGT
Organism: Exiguobacterium sp. SH31; assembly: GCF_001816105.1. Lineage (NCBI taxonomy): Bacteria > Bacillati > Bacillota > Bacilli > Caryophanales > Exiguobacterium > Exiguobacterium sp. SH31. Next base: position 5,041 of record NZ_LYTG01000016.1, on the reverse strand, counting down.
TCCAGCCGAAAGCGCTGAACAAAGTCGATATCCGCGACGAGTTCATCCAGCGTTCGCGTCAAGGCTTCCGTCAAGGGGTCGAGACCGGGACGTCACGGATTCTCCAACAGACGGGGATGACGGCGGCAGGTAAGACCGGGACCGCGCAAGCGATCGCGGAAGGGCCGGACGGCCAAGCGAAACGAAACGCGAACGGGGAGCCGATCAAGACGCTCAACTCGAACCACGTCGGCTGGGCTCCGTACGACGACCCAGAGATCGCGTGGGCGATCATTATGCCAGGTCTTGAGGCAGAAGGCGTCAACACGCGCGTCGCCCATGACATCATGAAAGTATATTTTGATTTAGAAGACGTCCAAGCACAGCTCCAGTAAAGAAGTCACTTCGGTGGCTTCTTTTTTTATCTTTACAATTCTTTTACGTTCCGTTTATTTATCGTTAATAGTAGTTTATTAGGATGTTAATTGTAGGACAGAACAACAGATCCACAACACAAATCAAAGCAAACTCAAGGAGGACGTCAGAAATGTCTTGGATGAAAAAATCAGCTTTACTCGCTTCAATCACTTCGGTGGCCATCGTCGGTGCCGCGTGTGGAAACAATGAAGAAGAAAACGGAGGAGCCGAAGGGGACGCACTTTCAGGTAAAGTCGTCATGGACGGTTCGTCTACCGTATTCCCAATCATGGAAGCGGTCGCTGAAGAGTATTCAGCTGAACAGCCAGACGTTGAAGTAACGGTCGGTGTATCTGGAACGGGCGGCGGTTTCAAACGTTTCGTGACCGGTGAGACAGACTTCTCGAACGCATCACGTGAAATCAAAGAAGAAGAAGCGGCTGAGGCTGAAGCGAACGGTGTCGAGTACACAGAAATCGCGGTCGCGCTTGACGGATTGGCAATTGTCGTCAACCCTGAGAACGATTGGGCCGATGATATCACAATGGATGAGCTTAACAAGATGTGGACAGACACAAACGTGAAGACATGGAAAGACGTCCGCTCGGACTGGCCAGATGAAGAGATCTCATTCTTCTCACCTGGTAAAGACTCAGGTACGTTCGATTACTTCAACGAAGCAGTTCTAGATGATACAGACGTTCGCCAAGATGCACAGTTGTCAGAAGACGACAACGTCCTCGTAACAGGAGTTGCCGGAACAAAAAATGCGATCGGTTTCTTCGGATACGCGTACTACATTGAAAACGAAGGCACGTTGAAATCGTTGAAAGTAGACGGCATCGAGCCGACAGCTGAGAACGTGACGTCGTTCGAATACCCACTCTCACGTCCAATCTACACGTACGTGAACAACGCATCGATGCAAGAAAAGCCACAAGTTGTAAACTTCGCACGCTTTATGAACGAAAATGCCGGAGCACTTGCTGAAGAAGTCGGCTATGTCGCGATGGAGCAGGCAAGTTACGATGAGAACGCTAAACTGATTGATGAACTCGCTGGTGAATAAATAGAGCAAATGGCAGAAGGTGAGAGATTCTCTCGCCTTCTCGCCATGCTTTCTAGTATGAAGAGGTAGGGAGCGATAAACGAGATGAACGAATCAAAAAATGAGTTCTCGATTCGAGAGATGATTAACGCGAATAAGCAAAAAAAATATAGTACGACGAACGTGTTTGACAAAATCATGCCGTTCTTATTATTCTTGAGCGCATTTGTCTCGGTCGTCACGACGATCGGGATTGCTTTGACGCTCGGCTTCGAACTGTTCAAGTTCTTTGAAAAAGTCCCGGTACGCGACTTCCTCGGCTCGACCGAATGGTACCCGCTCAGTGCGGACCCGAGTTTCGGTGTTTGGGCGCTCGTCATGGGCACACTCCAAATCACGCTCATCGCGATGATCGTGGCGGTGCCGCTCGGACTCGCGTCGGCCATTTATTTGAGCGAGTACGCGTCTGAACGGGCCCGGACGATTCTCAAGCCGATCCTTGAAGTCCTCGCCGGTGTTCCGACGATCGTCTTCGGGTTCTTCGCCTTGTCATTCGTCACACCGATCTTGCAGTCGCTCATTCCAGGGTTGAAGATCTATAACGCCCTCAGTCCGGGGATTGTCGTCGGCATCATGATCATCCCGATGATCGCGTCGATTTCGGAAGACGCGATGAGTGCCGTTCCGAAAAAGATTCGGGACGGGGCACTCGGCCTTGGAGCGACACGTCTAGAGGTCGCCCTCAAAGTCGTCATGCCGGCCGCGCTCTCAGGGATCATCGCTTCGATCGTCCTCGGGATGAGTCGAGCGATCGGTGAGACGATGATCGTCACGATCGCGGGTGGGTCGCAACCGAACTTCGAGTTCAACCCGCTCAACGCGATCCAAACGATGACGGCGTATATCGTCCAAATCGCCAAAGGTGACGCCGGTTACGGGACAATCGAATACTATAGTATCTATGCGGTCGGTGCGCTTCTATTCATCTTTACGCTCGTGATGAACTTGTTCGCGAACTGGGTGACGCGCCGCTTCAGAGAGGAGTACTAATATGGCTTTGCCGAACAGTGAGTTCAAGAATACGAAGAACTATATTGACCATGAGACCGTATCGCGACGGATTAAAAGTCGTCTACGATTGAACGAAGTATTTAAATACATCTTTTTAGCGGGGCTCGTTTTCGCCTTGCTCGTCTTATCGACACTTATTTATGACGTGATCTCAAAAGGTGGCGGATGGGTCAATCTCGACTTCCTCCGCAACTTCCCGTCACGCCGCGCCGAACAGGCCGGTCTTTATCCGGCTTTGATCGGGACGCTTTGGCTCATGATGCTAATCGTGCCGATGGTGTTTATCATCGGTGTCGGTGCCGCGATTTATTTGGAAGAGTACGCACCGAAAAACCGGCTCACGTCGTTTATCGAAGTGAACATCTCGAACTTGGCGGGTGTCCCGTCGATCGTGTTCGGTTTGCTCGGATTGACGTTCTTCGTCCGGACGGCCGGATTTGGCAGCTCGGTCATGACGGGTGCGCTGACGCTCGGTCTGATGAGTTTGCCGATCGTCATCGTCGCGTCACAAGAAGCGTTACGGTCCGTTAAGATGGAGTTGCGTCACGCGTCGCTCGCAATGGGTGCCTCGAAATGGCAGACGACGTTCAACGTCGTGTTACCGTCAGCCATTCCAGGGATCATCACCGGGATCATCTTGGCTGTATCCCGGGCCATCGGCGAGACGGCACCGCTCATCATGATCGGGGCGGCGACGTTCATCTCGACGACACCGAGCAATGTGTTTTCAGACTTCACAGCACTCCCGATTCAAATTTACAGCTGGACGAGCCGTCCACAAGCTGAATTCCAAAACATTGCCGCTGCCGGCATCATCGTCTTGATGACACTGCTCATCACGATGAACTCGGCCGCAATCTATATCCGCAACAAATATACAAATCGACATTAAGTCGCAGCAGTAAACGAGGAGGACTCTCGAGATGATGAAACAAACAGAGCTTAAAGGAGATCACAACGTGAATACAACGACGACCCAACCGAACGAGACCGTGATGCAAAAAGACAGCGCCTATGTCGTGAACAACTTGAACTTGTGGTACGGCGACGATCAAGCGTTGATCGACGTCAATCTCGACATTAAGAAAAACGAAGTGACGGCCATCATCGGTCCGTCTGGTTGTGGGAAGTCGACGTTCATCAAGACGTTGAACCGGATGGTCGAACTCGTCCCGACGGTGCGCACGAACGGGGAGATTCTTTACCACGGCCGTAACATCTTTGATCGTGACTATAGAGTCGAAGACCTCCGCACGTCGGTCGGGATGGTGTTCCAGCAGCCAAACCCGTTCCCGAAATCCGTGTACGACAACGTCGCGTACGGACCGCGTACGCACGGGATCAAAAACAAAAAAGTGCTCGACGAGATTGTCGAACGCTCACTGCGCGGCGCCGCGATCTGGGAGGAAGTGAAAGATCGCTTGAACGAGAACGCCTACGGTCTCTCAGGTGGTCAGCAACAGCGCCTTTGCATCGCCCGGACACTTGCGATTGAACCAGACGTCATTCTTATGGACGAGCCGACGTCAGCGCTTGACCCGATCTCGACACTTAAAGTCGAAGAGCTCGTTCAAGAGTTGAAAGAACAATATTCGATCATCATCGTCACGCACAACATGCAACAGGCAGCACGTGTGTCTGACAAGACGGCGTTCTTCTTGAACGGGGAAGTCGTCGAGTTCGACGCAACCGATAAAATCTTCTCGAATCCAACGGACAAGCGGACTGAAGATTACATTTCTGGCCGGTTCGGTTAAGAGGGGGAGATTACTATGGCACAAAATCGCGCATTTTTTGATGTTAAATTACACGAACTAGAAGAGAAAGTCGTTCGCTTGGCGAACTTGACGATGCGCCAGACGGCGACGGCAATCGAGGTACTTGAGAAACGAGACCTCACGCTCGCCCAGACGGTCATCGACAACGATAATGAACTAGACGACCTCGAACTTGAAATCAACGACCAGGCGATCCTCTTGATTGCCAAACAACAACCGGTCGCGACCGATCTTCGTCGCTTGATCGTGACGATGAAGTCCGCGACCGATCTTGAAAGGATCGCGGATTACGCGACGAACATCGCCAAAGCCGTGACGCGAATCGAGCACGTCCCGTACTTGCTTGACATTAAGCCGCTTAAGCAGATGGCCGAACAGTTGATCGATATGCTTGAACTCGCCACCCGTGCCTATCGTAAAGGTGAAGCCAGCCGGGTCCGTGAGTTGAATGAGATGGACAAAGTCATCGATGATCTCAACTTACAGGTGATCAAGCAATATATCGGAAGTCTACCGACGATGACGGTCGGAACGAACGATGTTTATGAGTTTGCAAACATCGCCCGCTATCTCGAACGGATGGGCGACCATGTGACCAATTTCGGGGAACATTTGATTTTTCTCGAAAAAGGGAAGCATTATGATTTAAATCAGTGATAAAAGTGGTAAAGAACAACAGGTCTGTTGTTCTTTACTTTTTTTTGTGCAGGAGTTCACTGAAAAAGAACGAATACGTAGAGCATATGGA
>NZ_LYTG01000015.1:0-12360 GCF_001816105.1 Exiguobacterium sp. SH31 | reverse complement strand
TTAAAACAGATTGCAGAACAATTAGACATGCCAGTCGGAAAAGTCCAGTACGCATGGCGTAAATGGCGTTCCCAGAACGGTGAGGTCACCAAGCCGACAACCGCTCCTAAAAAATCTTCTAATGAAGGGAAGGATAGAATGAAACGAAACGAGAAAGAAGCTCCAACAGTGGGGCAGGTCGCCTCGACACTCCATCACGAAGAGCCGAAGCAGTCACCGCTCCTTGAAACAGGTCCAGACGGTTTTTGGAAGCTTCCAGACCGCTACGATGTCGACCTCATGCACGCGGTCGTTCAATCCCCGAACGCGGTCTATGTTTTTTGGGAAGTGTCAGACGCTGTGAAAGAGACGCTGACGATGCAGTTCATGCGCCCGTGGGAAGATTTGCCGAAGGCGTTCCGCATCTTAGACATCACCCTGCTCGATTACACATCTGGTCATGCGAACCGGTCTTATACGTTCGAGTTGCCGGAAATGACGAACAGCTGGTTCGTCCGTCCGCTCGACCCGAACACGACGTACGTCTTCGAATTCGGGATTCGGACGATGGAAGGCGAATTTCTTCCGCTCGTCGCCTCGATGCCGATTGATACGCCGCGGAACGAACCGGCAGGAGTCGGACGTTTTGCCGAGCCGGTCAGACGTTGGCAATTCGGTGAAGTCGAGTCACCAGAACTACTCGATACGTTACCAAAATATTCTGCATACCGCTGCGTACGCTGAGGAGGACACACTATGAAACCAGGTTATTTTTCACTCGTCCTACATGCCCATCTTCCGTACGTGAGGCATGAAGAGAAACACCGGCTAGAAGAACGCTGGGTATATGAAGCCATCTCCGAGACATACATCCCGATTCTGTGGCAAGTCGATCGACTTCAACGGCCCCTGCATTGGACGGTCAGTATCTCTCCGCCCGTCATCGAAATGCTCGCCGACCCACTCGTCCAAGATCGCTATCTCGGGCATTTAGATGAGATGCTTGAACTGATCTCAATCGAACTGGCTGAGGGTCGGAGCGAACAAGAAGTCGAGACGCTTCATTTTTACGAACGCCGTTATCAAGACTTGAAGAACACGTTCCTCCATTGGGAGAAAAATTTGAACCATGCGTTCCGTACATATCGTGAGCAAGGCTTCATCGATATGGTCACATGTACGGCGACACACGGTTTCAACCCGCATCTGTTCACCGATCAGGCGGCACGGGCCGAGATTCGGACTGGATTGAACTGCTTCGAGCGGCATTACGGCTTCCGTCCGACCGGCATTTGGTTACCGGAATGTGCGTATACGCCAGGAGTCGACCGCATCCTCTATGAGGAAGGGATTCGCTACACGTTCGTCGATGAGCACGCGTTGCTCGAAGCCGACCCGACGCCGGACAAAGGCATCGGTGCGCCTGTCTATTCGCCGCACGGAGTCGCTTTATTCCCACGTGATCAAATCATCTCCGGGAAGATTTGGAGTTCGATGATCGGTTATCCGGGGCATCCGGACTATCGCGAGTTTTATCGCGATCTCGCCTACGACCGGGACTGGGAATACATTCAAGCGTTCATGCATCCAGAGGGCATCCGCTTCGACACAGGTCTGAAGATGCATCGCATCACGGGCGACAGCGACGAAAAAGACTTTTACGTCCGCGGATGGGCCGAACATCAAATCGATAATCACGCGACCGATTTCGCCGAGACGCTCGCGGCGCATTTAGAAGCGCACGGTGGACAAACGTTCCCGCCGTTCCTCGTCACGGCACCGTTTGACGCCGAACTGTTCGGCCATTGGTGGTTTGAGGGCCCTGAATTTTTAGGGCAAGTCGCAGAGCGACTAGAGGCATACGGGATTGAGACGATCACGCCGGCACTCTTCCTCGAGCGTCATTTCCAAGACCTGCAAACAGTACAAGTTTCGATGAACACGTGGGGCCGGAAAGGTTACGGCGATGTGTGGATCAACGAACGCAACGAATGGATGCTCAGACATTTGCACACGATGGAGACGCAACTCGTCAAAGACGTAGCCGACTATCGGAACACCTCGCCACTCGCCGACCGGGCTTTGAGACAGCTCATTCGTCATTATGTGCTCTCAGTCTCGAGCGATTGGGCGTTTATCTTGGACGGCCAGACGACGGCGCAATACGCCGCCGAACGTTTCCGCGAACATACCCGTCTGTTTGCCGAACTCGAGACGGCGCTCTACGAAGGCAAGCTATCGGATCGCTTGCTAGACGAGCACTACATGGTCTATCCGTTCTTAGACGACGTGGACATTGATATCGATACGTTCCTATCTCCACACGACTATTATGTGACGCAGGAGCGTGGCGAAGAAGGTGAGGTCATTCTCGTCCTCACGCCAGAATATACAGGCAATATCGTGGGCGACCTCGGTCACCGCGTCGTCGCTGAAGTCGAGGCACGAGCAGCTGACGGGGAGACCGTTTACGTCCTCACGCCGCACAGTGAAGGATTGCCTGAATACGAGCGTCACAATCGCGTGCACGTGTACCGGGTCCCACTCACGAGTCCGTTTCTAGAGCATGTCATGAACCAAATCGCTGCTCAGAACGTCGCCTACGTGAAACTCGTCCAACAGTTACAGACGATGGTCAACTTCAAAGCGGTCCATCATTTTGATTGGATGACGATTCCAGCGGCACGTTCACTTGCGAAGTCACTAGATGTTCCGTTATACTCAACTATGTTGTCATTTGAAACGACCCGCAACCCGCACGGGCACGGTGGCCTGTTCGATGCGATCCATCGCATTGAGAACGGCGTCCTCTCGGAAGCTGATACGGTTTATGTCGGTGAACAGCTCTCGATCGAGGAGCTCGCGACGCGGTATGTGATCGGCGATAACGTAAAAACGTGCCTACCGCTCGACGCGTCACCGTACGGGCAGAAACGTTTGAAAAAGAACGTGAAATAACCTTGCTTTTTCAAAAAAAACTTGGTAGGATAATTGAGTATGCTTAGACTGTAAAGCAAAAGCACTTGATACAACATTAGTAAGATGGGAGTGAAAGATATGCGCGTTAAAATCACACTAGCTTGCACAGAAACAGGCGATCGCACGTACATCACGAAGAAAAACAAACGTAACAACCCAGAGCGCCTCGAATTGCGCAAATACAACCCACGTCTCCGTCGTCACACGCTTTACCGCGAAGTGAAATAATTGAGACCGGCCGTCACTCATGTGGCGGCCTTTTTTTTCGATAGGAGGAATAACAAATGACAGCTAAACAAGAGCTCCGAAAAGCGGTTCATGTGAATATTCGCGTGCTCACCGATCGTGACGGGCGTGATGAAGCGATCCTACATACCGTGGCGTCGCTCCCTGAGTGGCAACAAGCGTATACGGTCGCACTCACACTGTCACTCGACCTTGAAGTGAATACGCGTCCGCTCATCGATACAGCTTTAAAAGCAGGAAAATCGGTGTTGGTGCCGAAAGTAACGAAACAGGGGCTCACGTTCCACGAAATCAGGACGTTCAGCGACCTCGAGCCGGGGGTAATGGGTATTCTCGAGCCGACGACCGCGGAAACCGACCTCGACATCGATGTCTGTATCGTCCCAGGCCGTGTCTTTGACCGTTCTGGATATCGGATCGGTTGGGGCGGGGGTTATTACGACCGTTTCTTAGCGACATATCGCGGTGCGACAATCGCGCTCGCCTACGACGTACAAGTGCTCGACGAAATACCGATCGAACCACACGACATACCTGTCGAACTGATCGTGACAGAAAGGGAAATGATTCGATGCTCTCAATCGTCCTCGTAACTTGTCTAGTTGCACTGGCCGGATATCGTCTCCGGTCGTTGACGTTCTCTGGGGCGATCTTGACGATCGTGACAGGGACGGTCATCGGGTTTGGTTTTGGCTGGTTCGGGCTGTACTTGCTCGGTGTGTTCTTTTCGACGTCCTCGCTCGCTTCAAAATATCGCGCCCGCGACAAAACGTCGGTCGATGACATCGTCGAAAAATCCGGACCGCGTGACTTCGTGCAAGTGCTTGCGAACGGAGGGATCGCCATGCTCACCGCCGTCGGAATGGCGATGACTTCGAACGAGGCGTGGCTATTCGCTTACGTCGTTTCAATCGCGGCGGCGACGAGTGACACGTGGGGGTCCGAGTTCGGCGTTCTCGCATCGCGCCGACCGCGCTCTATTTTGACATTGCGTGAAGTTGAACCGGGGACGAGCGGTGGGGTGTCACCGTTCGGTACGCTCATGTCTGTCGCCGGTGCGACGACCATCGTCTTGGCATCGCTCCCGTTCTTAAATATAACGATGGGCACGCTATTTCTATTGATTGCGCTCGGTCTGAGCGGCAGCGTCGTCGATACGTTGCTCGGTGCGACCGTACAACGGAAGTATCGCTGTCGGACGTGCCAAAAACTGACGGAGAAAAAGCTGCATCACGGCGAAGCGACCGACTATGTATCTGGATGGCGCTTTCTCGGCAACGACGCCGTCAATTTCTTGGCGATCGCCTCCGCGGCAGCTATTGGTTTTCTTGCATTCGCATAAGGGTAGTACAGAAAATGAGGATGTTTCAAACGATTGTGAATTTTGTCACAATATTGCCAAACTGAAAACGGTTTCTCTTGTATTGACTGTTTGTGAATGATGTTACAATCTAGGTGTAACAGACAAAACAAAAACATGAAACAGATTGTTTGAAGGGTGGAAAAACAACATGGAAACATTAAATCATGCAAAAGTAACACGAGTCGCTCTCGTCGGGGCCGGAGCGGTCGGTGCAAGCTTCGCGTATCAATTGACGACAGCGAGCCTATGTGAAGAACTCGTCATCATCGACATCAACAAGGCGAAAGCAGAAGGCGAAGCGATGGACTTGAACCACGGCGTCTCGTTCGCCTCGTCACCGATGCGCGTCTGGGCTGGAGATTACACGGACTGCGGTGCTGCAGATATCGTCGTCATCACGGCCGGCGCTCCTCAAAAACCAGGTGAGACACGTCTCGACCTCGTTGAGAAAAACGCGAAAATCATGAAAGCGATGATCACTGACATCATGGCCTCTGGCTTCGACGGTATTATCATCGTCGCGTCAAACCCGGTCGATATCATGACACACTTGGCTTGGAAATACTCGGGTCTTCCGAAACATCGCGTCTTCGGATCAGGGACTGTACTCGATACGTCACGCCTCCGCTACATGCTAGGTGATTACTTCAACGTCGATCCGCGCAACTGCCACGCTTACATCATGGGTGAGCATGGCGACACCGAGTTCGCGGCATGGAGTAACGCCCGGATTTACGGCAAATCGGTCGAACAGCTACTCGAAGAGAACGACGAGTATACATGGGAAGACCTTGAAGACATCTACGTCAACGTTCGTGACGCTGCGTATCACATCATCGAACGTAAAGGCGCGACGTACTATGCGATCGGTCTCGGCTTGCTTCGTCTCGTCAAAGCAGTGCTACGTAACGAGAACACATTGCTCACGGTCGGTGCCTACTTGGATGGAGAGTACGGCTTGAACGATATTCATATCGGTGTGCCGGCAATCATCAACCGCCAAGGCGTGCGTCAAGTCGTCGAAATCGAGTTGTCAGACGAAGAGAAACAGAAGATGCTCCATTCGGCAGACGTGTTGTTGAAAACGATGCAACCTGTCTTATAATATATTCGCGATATAGACGTAGTCGGTGTATGCCGGCTACGTTTTTTGATGCGTTGCCACGGGCACCGGACAGATTCAGAAAGCGCCAACTTTTGTCGTCACGATCGAATTGGATTACAATTAAGACAGAAGGAAAGGAGGGGATTCAGTTGACGCAACCGGGATGTTTTTGGGAAGACATTTACCATGCGGTCGAGGCGGGCGGTCGGGTCGAAGGGATACTCGAGCCTTCGCGCGCGCTGCTATTGTTCGACACGAAAGCTGGAGACCTCTATCACCTGTACATAAAGACAGATAAGGCGTGGGCGAACCATGTCGCGATCGAGATCGAGGCGGTCATGAGCTCGTTCCGACTCGCACGACTCGGGCGTGCGAAGCTTCATGTCCATATATATGGCGACGCGCTCGTCGATGAGGAGCGACTTGAGACGTTGTCGTTTCAAATCGCGGCCAAGGTGAGACTCGATAGGCATGCGTGTGGCGATGACCAAGATGAGGCCCGGTTTCGGCCGCTCGCGCTCGCACTCGATAAACAGCGGAAAGCCGAGCTGAAGAAGCGATTCTCATTCGGTGAACCTAAATTCGTCTATGCGCTCATGATGTTGACGTTTGTCGTCATGTGGCTCGCCGAATCACTCGGCTCGACGCTCGATCCGAACACGCTCATCCGATTCGGCGCCAAAGTCAATCCGCTCATCGACGAAGGCGAATGGTGGCGCCTCGTCACACCGATGTTCCTTCATATCGGCTGGTTTCATTTTGCGATCAACATGTTCGCGCTCTGGTCGCTCGGCCCGCTCGTCGAACGCATGTATGGGTCACCGAGATTCTTGACGATCTATCTGTTGGCGGGCGTCATCGCGTCGACCGCTTCCTACGCGTTCAGTGAGGCGATCTCGGCCGGGGCGTCCGGCGCATTGTTCGGTCTCGTCGGCGCACTGCTCTATTTCGGACTGCGTGACCGCTCGCTGTTCATGAAGACGCTCGGCCCACCGCTGTTTATTATGTTAGGATTAAACGTAGGGCTCGCCTTCGTCCTCGGTGCCAGCTTGGACCATTCGGCCCATGCCGGGGGCCTCATCGGTGGATTTTTGATGGCGGGCGTGGTCGGATTACCTGACGAGACGACAAAAAAATGGCGCCTGTTGTTCACGGCGCTGGCAGTTTTATTGACCGGGACACTATACTGGCTCGGATATCATCGATGACAAAGGAGTAACAACATGATTGATACGTTAAAACGATTAGTGGAGATTCCGAGTCCTTCTGGAATGACGCACGAAGCAGTCAGTTACGTCGAACGTGAGCTCACGGATCTAGGGGTTGAGACGAGCCGGTTGAGAAAAGGTGCATTGTTGGCCAAGTTTCCTGGACAAAGCGGGCCGGCCCGTCTTTTGACCGCCCACGTCGATACGCTCGGTGCGATGGTGAAGGAAGTGTTGCCGAGCGGACGCTTGCGGCTGACACAAGTCGGCGGTTACGCCTGGACCGCGATTGAAGGTGAGAACTGTCTCGTCCATCGCGAAGCGGGCGAGGCGGTGGACGGGACGATCCTCGTCCATCAATCGAGTGTGCACGTCTATAAAGACACGAACAGTGCCGAGCGGACGGCGGCGAACATTGAAGTACGTCTCGATGCCGACGTTCATACGGCGGACGACGTCCGAGCGTTAGGAATCGAAGTCGGGGACTTCGTCTCGTTCGATCCCCGTTTCAAACAGACGGAGACGGGTTATATTAAATCGCGTCATCTTGACGACAAGGCGTCGGTCGCCATCCTGCTCGATTTGGCGCGTGACTTGGTCAAAGCTGACTTGCCGCATACGGTCTATTATTTAATTTCGAACTATGAAGAGGTCGGCTTTGGCGGGAACGCCGGGATCCCGGACGAAGTCGACGAGTACATCGCAGTCGATATGGGCGCGCTCGGGGACGGGCAACACTCGGACGAGTACACGGTATCGATCTGTGCCAAAGATTCTTCAGGGCCGTACGATCTCGAGTTGCGTCGTCAGTTCACGAAGCTTTGCCGCGACCACGACATTCCGTTCAAAGTCGATATTTATCCGTTCTACGGTTCGGACGCATCGGCTGCAATCTCGGCTGGTTACGACGTACGACATGCGCTCATTGGTCCTGGGATCGAGTCGAGCCACAGCTATGAGCGGACGCACCGAACATCGCTCGAGGCGACACGAGCGTTGCTGTATCGCTACGTATTGACCGCGATGGGGGAATAATAATGAGAAACTTTTATGACGTGCAACAGTTTTTAAAATCGTTTGGCACGATTATTTACATCGGAGAGCGTGACGCCGAGATCGGTCTCATGATGATGGAGTTAGACGAATTGAACGCTGGTGGGATGATCGAACAGCGCGAGTATGACACGGCGAAAATTATTTTGACGCATGAACTAAAAAATTCAATAGATTGACAGAAAAACCTCTTGTGCAAATGTTTGCACAAGAGGTTTTATAGTGTAGACTATTGGATGAAAGCGATTTATTTGAGACGAGGAGTGGAATGCATGAAGTGGTTATTAGGAATCGACATCGGTGGGACGACGGTGAAAATGGCCGTCCTGGACATGAACGGGATCATTTCAGACAAGTGGGAGATCAAGACGGACATCCGTGATAATGGGGTACATATCCCGACTGATATCGCCGCCTCGTTTGAAGCGTACCTTCAGCAATCTGGAAAAGCGAAGCAAGATTTCGCGGGTGCGGGAATCGGAGCTCCAGGCTTCATCAACTTCTCAGAAGGTGTCGTCGAATACTCGCCGAACATCGGGTGGAAGAACTTTGAGCTCGTCGGCGAATTCGAGAAAGCAGTCGGATTGCCGGCCGTGCTCGAGAATGACGCAAACGCGGCCGCGCTCGGTGAGATGTGGAAAGGCGCCGGTGAAGGTGCGTCTGAACTACTCGCGATCACACTCGGTACGGGTGTCGGCGGCGGTGTCATCACAAACGGTAACATCGTCCATGGGGCGTCCGGCATGGCTGGTGAGATCGGGCATATCACGGTCGAGCGCGACGAGGCGAAAGCGGTCATGTGTGGATGTGGGCGCACCGGCTGCATCGAGACGATCGCCTCAGCAACCGGTATCGCCCGTCTCGCCTTACAAAAGCGTAAAGGGAGAACGACGTCATTGAACGAGTTAGGTGAAGTGACGGCTCGCGATGTGTTTGAGGCCTATAAAGCGAAAGATGAGGTCGCGACAGAAGTCGTCGAAGAGATGACGGAATATCTCGGGTTGACGATTTCAAACATCGCCAACACGTTGAACCCTAAAATGATCGTGATCGGCGGCGGCGTCTCAAAAGCGAGACAAGCTTTGCTCGAGCCGCTCGATGAACAATTTAAGCGGTTTGCCCTTGAACGGGTATATACGTCGACGACGTTCAAAATTGCCGAACTTGAGAATGATGCCGGGGTCATCGGCTGCGCTTGGCTGGCACGAAAACATTTTTTGCCGACTAGAGTCTAACCTATAAAGCACACATGCGATCTCGCATGTGTGCTTTTGACGTACAAAGGGAATTGTAAAGGTATGGTTGATTTTTTGTTAAAAAAGGGGTAAGATTTGGACTTGATACTGGACTGTTACCGTTAGTGAAATAGATAACAAGCCAGCTATATGTAATTGAACTTATTCATGGCGCATCCTGCTTGAGGACGTCTTAAAACTGAAAAGAGGAGGAGGCCGTCAGATGAAGTCATCTCAAAGCTTATCGAAGCTGACTATGCGACTGAATGAAACGGTCCGCGCTTCGTTTCAAGAGTATCGGTTATTTTGGATATTTAGTTTATTACTTTGGACGAAGACGTACGTAGTTTACCAATTTTTCTTTAACATCCCGATTGAAAACACAGCTCAAGCGTTCATCTTGTTGATCAGTCCGATCAGCTCAACTTTGTTCTTGTTTGCTTTTAGTTTCTTCTTTAAAGGAAATAAGCAAAAGTGGGTGCTGTACACCCTTTATGCGGTCGCCTCGTTCCTATTGTTCGCGGACGCTGTCTATTACCGCGAGTTTACGGACTACTTGACGATGCCTGTCATTTTGCAACCGTCGAACATGGAGACGTTGTCTACTTCTTTCACGTCACTGCTTGAATGGAAAGACTTGATCATTCTTGGGGACGTGCTCGTCTTGCCGTTCGTACTATGGAAGATCAATATGTTGCAAACCGCCGCGTCTCACCGACGTGCGCTCATCACGTTCGTGGCAGCTGTCGCCGTGTTCTTGTTCAACTTGTCGCTTGCTGAGACGGAACGTCCTGAACTATTGACGCGTTCGTTCGACCGTGAGCTGCTCGTCAAAAACATCGGGACGTTCAACTTCCACGTCTATGACGCGATGCTTCAAACGAAGACGTCCGCGCAGAAAGCAATGGCCGATGGGTCGGAGCTAGCCAAGATTGAAAAGTATACGCGCCAAAACTATGCGGCGCCGAATCCGGACTTGTTCGGAAAATATAAAGGCAAAAATGTGATCGTCATCTCGCTCGAGTCGACACAAAACTTCACACACAATATGAAAGCCGCGAACGGCGAATATATCACGCCGAACTTGAACAAGTTGATCGAAGAGTCCCATTACTGGCCAAACTATTACCATACGGTCGGGCAAGGGAAAACGTCAGACGCCGAATTCGCCCTCGATAATTCACTGTATGGCTTGCCGCGTGGTGCCGTTTACTTTACGAACGCCGATAATGAGTACCAAGCTCTTCCTGAACTGATCAAAGAAGACAACTATTATTCGGCCGTGTTCCACGCGAACAACAAATCGTTTTGGAACCGTGACTTGATGTATAAGAATACCGGTGTCGACATGTTCTTTGATGAGAAGAGCTACGACCTTGGGAATCCTGAGGATATGACAGAGTGGGGCTTGTTGGACGATAGCTTCTTTGAACAATCGATCCCGATGCTCGAGGAACTTCCGCAGCCGTTTTATGCGAAGTTCATCACGCTCACGAACCATTTCCCGTATACGATGCCGAGCGAGGATTACGAGCTCGTACCGAAATTCGAGACGAGCTCGACGACGCTTAACAACTTCCCGCAAGCGCTCGCTTACCAAGACTATGCGCTTGGCCTATTCATCGACCAACTGAAACAGAACGGGATGTGGGAAGATACGATTTTCGTCGTGTACGGTGATCATTACGGCATTTCGACAAACCATAACAACGCGTTAGCTGAACTACTCGGCAAAGAAGAACTGACGCCGTACGATGTGGCGAAACTTCAGCAAGTGCCGTTCGCCATCCATTTGCCGGGCCAAAAAGCAGGTGAAGTCCATGAGACGATCGGAAGTCATATCGACATGAAGCCGACGCTCCTGCA
The DNA here is from genome assembly GCF_001816105.1 of Exiguobacterium sp. SH31. Taxonomy (NCBI): domain Bacteria; kingdom Bacillati; phylum Bacillota; class Bacilli; order Caryophanales; genus Exiguobacterium; species Exiguobacterium sp. SH31. The sequence goes on along the minus strand of NZ_LYTG01000015.1, from coordinate 1,329 downwards.
CTTGCTCGGCATCGATACGTCGGACTTGGTCGGGTTCGGGAATGACTTGTTCGCGGAAAACCGCAATAGTCGCGCCATCTTCCGAGACGGCACGGTCGTCACGGAAGATTACGTGTGGACGCAATCGATGTGTTACGATGCGACGACTGGAGAAGCGGTTGAAGATACGACACTTTGCGGACCGGTCACGGAAGAAGCCGAAAAAATCCTGCAAATGAACGATGACTTGATCTATTCGGATTTGCTTCGCTTTAAAGAACAAACCGACTAATAATCAAGAGCTAGCGCTGACCGTTAAACGTCAGCGCTTTTTTGTGAAATAAAAAAAGACGACCGCAGTCGTCTTCGTGGTAAGTCAACATTAACCTGGGATTCCACCGAAAATCAATGTTGCGACGCCAAAGAATCCAAAGACGAGCACGGTGATTCCGGCAAACGCAAGTGGAAAGAATTGGCGTTTTTTGAATGAACGGGCCATCCCCCAAAGTGCAACGAGTGCTACGATGAGTGAAATCCATCCAAATGGCTCATACAAATGCATGACGAGTTCCCCCTTTATTATACGTCATGAAATTCATAAAAATTTCACTGAAATATCACTATTATTTTATCCGAAATAACACACGCTGTCGAGCAAAGGTTGCCACCGCTACAATTTTGCCACAATATCGTTTAGAATGGTTGTGGAGGTGTTCTGGATGAATATTGTAAAAATCACATCGGGCCTTGCCCAAGAGAACGGATACGTGCTCGAACAAGATGGAACGGTCGTTATCGTCGACCCGGGCACGGACGACCCGAAATTCTTTGAGGCGGTGGAACGTTTCGGCGGATTGAACGCCATTTTATTGACGCATGCCCACTTTGACCATATCGGCGGCATCGATGTACTGCGCGATCGCTATCCGGTGCCGGTCTATGTTCATGAAGCCGAGCGGTCATGGCTCGCCGACGGCGAAAAGAACGGGGCGGCAAAGTTCCATCTGCCGCACTCATCGATGCGACCGGCCGAACGAACTTATCAAGGTAAGAAGCTAGAGATTGGTGCGTTTACAATCGAGTTGCATCACACGCCGGGCCATTCTCCGGGGAGTGTCACATTGCACATCCCGAGCGAACGTGTTGCCTTTTGCGGGGACTTGATCTTCAAACAATCGGTCGGCCGGACCGATCTATTCGGTGGCGACCAGTCGACGCTCCTCGGATCGATCGATCGGATGCGTCAATTATTGCCGGCCGAGACGGTGCTCTATTCAGGTCACGGACCGAAGACGACACTCGAAGCTGAAATTCGTTCAAATCCATTTTTTGAGCGGTAAACATAAAAAA
>NZ_LYTG01000014.1:0-12083 GCF_001816105.1 Exiguobacterium sp. SH31 | reverse complement strand
TTTTTTTACATTTGGAAGTTACTCCAATACGTGAAGACGACGAAGAAAACAGTCAAATAAGCGCCGAACACGTATACATACGTTTTTTCAGTCAGTTTCAAGTAGCCTAGTGCGACAAAGAAAATTGTTTGAGCTAAAAAGACAAGACCCATTACGACGAAGTCACCAGTATGTTCGCTACTGCTTTGATCTCCACCGAGTGCGCCCACGAAAGCCAGCGCCGCGATCAACCCAGTCCAAAAGCCTAGGACACGGAACATTCTCGCCATGTTAATCCCCCCATACGTACATTATTCCATTCTCATTCACTATTTTACCAACACATTCAGAAAAATGCTATGAAAACGTGTGAATTGAGCAAAATAATCGTGAAAAATATGTGAAATCGATATGTTGTATAAAGTTGTACAAAAATTCAAAAAAGGTTGTACAAACTATGTACAAAAAGTGGAATAGGTTGTATAATCAACTTACAAACATTGAACGGAACAGGTTGTCAAATAAAAGGAGGCGCTGAAAGTGGCAAGTGAACTTATGTTTTATACGTATCCAAGTTGCACGTCGTGTCGAAAAACGAAAGCGTTTTTACAAGAGCAACAACTTGATGTGAACGAACGCCATATTTTCCGAGACGCTCCGACGGTAGACGAACTCTTGACGCTGCTTGCACTTAGCGAAGACGGAGTCGATTCACTCCTGGCAACGAGAAGTCAAGCGTTCAAACAGCTCAACGTTGACGTCGATGAACTGAAACTGAGCGAGTTGCTGAAGTTGATGAGCGAAAATCCGAAGCTGTTGAAACGCCCGATTTTGACAGACGGTAAAGAAGTCATTGTCGGCTATGACAAGGCGTCAATCGAGACGTATGCCCGCCGCCATGATTTGACTTCGGTAAACGTTTCATAAGACAAGTCCACTTTCTTAAGAGTGGGCTTTTTTTTTATGCTCATTTATGAGGTGGGGACAATGAAACAAGTGATTGATCGATTGATTAAAGCGGCGCGACGGCTCGAGGCGAGCGATGTCCATTTCATGCCAGGCAAAGACGCCGTTATCGTACAGGCGCGTCACGGGACGTCGATCACAAAGCTTGAGACGATACCACGTCCAGACTACGAACGGCTCACATTACATATGAAATATTGGTGTTCGCTCGCTGAAACGGATCATCGGGTTCCACAATCCGGGATATATGATCGAAACAAAGAAATGATCCGGGTCACGTTTTTGCCGTCATTTACTGATGTGCTCATGTCATGGCGTCTGCCGAACGTCTCGTTCCAACTTCAAGAGTTGTTATCTGAAGTGGATGTGTTGCGTTTTAAAGGCATGGCTGAACTACGGCACGGCTTGTTTTTAATCGGTGGCGCGACGGGGGCCGGGAAAACGACAGTCCTCTATGCTTTTCTTGAAAGTTTGAAGAACCACCGGATCGTGACGATCGAAAACCCTCCCGAACAGCAATTGACGGGTGTGATCCAGCTCGAAGTGAATGTATTGGCAGGACTGGATCATAGGCGTTTGTTGAAAGAAACGTTGCGCGCCGACCCGGATATCATCGTTGTCGGGGAGGTGCGGACGAGTGAAGAACTGCGTGTCGCGCATGATGCGGCACTGAGCGGACATTTGACGATCGCGACGTTTCATACGGCGAGTATCGAAGACGGTGAACGCCGTCTCGAACAGTTGGTCGGTAAAGTAGAGGTGCCGCGCCATTGGTGTGTGTTGCAGCGGAGAGAGGAGGTGACTTGCTCATGGTCGATGTCCGTTCCAGTAGGGAGCTGAACACGATCCGGCGCTTCCTGAGACTGCAAGCACGAGGGGTCGGGTTGAAAAAGACGTTCGAGACGCTCGAGTTGCATGAGCGGGGGAAGCAAAAACAACTGATTCATGTGATGCGGCAAAAGCTCGAGAGTGGTCAGGCACTCGCCGACGTTTTCTCTGAACTCGTCACGGATGCCCGCATGCGAGACATGCTCGTGACGGCGGAACGGGGACATCATTTCATTGAAGGTCTAGAACAAGTGCTTGCCTTATCGATGATGCGTCGAGGCTTGCAGCAAGAGTTAAAACAACTGGCGAGGTATCCGCTCGTCATCTTGACGATGCTTTTAGGTCTTGGTGCCATTTATGCGCTGTACATCTTTCCGAAATTGCTCTCGATGGTGCAGGTCGACGATTTAGACGGAATCAGCGCCATCCTCTTGTCACGAGGTTTTTTCCCGGGCTTGTTCGTCGCGCTCGTCTTGACGGGCGGCTGGGGCTATTGGGTCGTGAAGCGAGGCTGGTCCGTCCCGATCCGATTCGTCGAGCGGGGAAGACGACTGTATATCACGTATATGTTTGTCAGTGAACTGTCCTTACTGAGTGAAGGTCAAATTTCGGTTCGTCACGTCATCGAGCGTCTTGCTCACGGGGACGGGGAAGTGGCGCAAATCGCCCGGCGCATCCATGATCGGATGTCTGGTGGGATCGAGTTGGAGGCGGCAGCCCGAGAGGAGCGTCTGCTCGATCATGAAGTCGTCAGCTTGTTCGGGGTCGGGACGGTGAGCGGAGACCTCGGATTGATTATGGCGTTACATCGAGACTTGATCTTTGAAGAGATGGAACTGTATTGGAAGCAACTGATCGCCAAGACGGAGCCGCTTTTGTACGGCTTCTTGACCGTCATGGTGACGATGATGTTCTATACGATTTATTTGCCGGTCAAACTAATTATGGCCCAACTATGAGGAGGAGAATTATCGTGGCAAAACTCAAATCAGACCGTCAGGCAGAGCAAGGATTCACACTCGTTGAAATGGCGGCAGTGTTACTGATCATCTCGGTCTTGTTGCTGCTACTCGTCCCGTCTATGTCGGACGGGAAGTCACGGGCGGATAGCGTCAGCTGTGAAGGGAGCGTACGGATTGTCGAATCTGAAATCAATTTATACTATGCGGAACATAAGGCGTATCCAGAATCGCTCGCCGTCATCAAACGTGCTTCGACCGAGAACCCGCTCGAATATAGCTGTCAGTCGGTGACGTACACGTACACACCGAGCACGGGTGCGTTGGCGCTGAAATGAGACAAGGCGGCTATACGCTCGTCGAGATGGCTTGGGTGCTCGTCGTCCTGTCGTTACTCCTTTTAGTGGCGACGCCTACCGTCCGTTCGATGGATCGGCTCGCACTCATCGACTTCACGGAGGCGCTCGTCCAAGACATCGCCGAGGTCGGTCAGTACCCGTATGTGGCCGCCGATGAAAGATGTGTCCCGCGCTTGAGATGGTACATGAAAGAACGGCAGTATCACATCACGTGCGGGACGACGTCGATCACTTCAGGCGTCGTTCCCGACGGTGTCGAGATGAGCTTGCCGACAACGAACGAAATCGTCTTTTCAAAGTCGGCGGCGACGTATGCCGGACAGTGGAAATTTTACACGGGTCAAGTCGCGGTCACGTTGAAGTTCAGGATGGGCACGTATGAGCCGGAGGTGATCCGTAGTGGGGGAGGATGAGCAAGGCGTCACGTTTTGGGAAGTTTGTTTAAGTCTAGCCCTCCTGCTCGGATGGGTCGGTGTGATTGCGCCGTTCGTTACGGCGGGTACGGAGCGGGTGGAGCGTCTCGAGGCGACGGTTCGGACTTATGAACGGCTTCAAGGGGAGGTGTTGCTCGATGCGGCCGATCCAAGCGGTGAAGTCGAAATTTGTGAACGAGACATATGTCTGCCGACACTCTGAGGATGGCTTCACGTTGCTCGAGATGACGTTCACATTATTGTTGCTCCCCTTGTTCATCGGGCTGCTCGTCCACTTTTTAGCGCTCGGGGAGGCGTTTTACGAACAACCGCGCGGTCAAGTCAACACGACACCACAACTCATCGTCCGCAAACTGTTCGACAGTCGTGACTGTCAGGTGCGAGAAGGTAGACTCGTCGGCACGTACGTTCGACCCGATGAGACGACGTGGGCGTGGACGCTCAAGCAGATCAATCGGAACTTAGTCATGGTGGGCGAAGAGGGAGGGAACTTGTTATTTATAAGAGGAATCGATGGTTATCGCGTCGAACCGTTAGGAAACGGCTACCGGATTCAGTGGACCGACTCGATCGGCCCTCGGGAGAAGTCCGTGATGTGCATGCGCGCGGGTTCTTCGTCATCTCTACGTTAGTCCTCTTGACGTGGCTATTAGCTGCAGCTTTGTTTTGGTATACTGATATCGAACGGAGCACGGAACGTCTGACGCTCGAAATTTTGGCGATTCGCTTCGAATCCCATCTCATGGTCGCCAAACATTCGTGCCAGACAGAAGCAGAGGTCATCGTCAAACCGACCGGTACGATTTTCTGCCGACCGCTCGGGCCAGGTACGACAGAGGTCGAGATCCGATTGAAGACGGGTGAAAAGCATAAAGAGGTGATTTATTTCGATGACTAGACCGTTTTACATCATCGGGTTTATGGGTACAGGTAAATCAAGCTTAAAACGATATCTTGAAAAATCGAATCATGTCATCGATTTGGATGAAGCGCTCGAACGGCATCTTGGAATGGGTTTATCTGCTTATTTCGCCCGACACGGTGAGAGCGCGTTTCGGGCCGAAGAGACGGCGATGCTTCGAAGCGTTCATGCGGACTATATCGTGACAGGCGGCGGAATCGTCGAGCGCTCAGAAAACATCGAATGGATGCGGCGGCATGGGCGCATCATCGCTCTTGAGTTGCCGTTCGAGCTTTGTTGGGAACGGATTAAAGACTCGGACCGTCCGCTCGTGCAACTTGGAAAAAGAAGCGTCGAGGCCTTGTACGAGCGCAGGCGTCCGCTTTACGCTTGCGCCGATGTGACAATCGACGCCTCATTGAGCTCGGAAGCGATTGCTTGTGAACTAGATCGGTTGAAGGAGGAAGACAAATGATTTGGATTAATCTTGGTATTATCGTGCTCGCACTCATCGGGCTAGGCGGATACGGATTTTTATTGTATCGGAACAAAATGAAGACCGATCTGCGCCGTGTGAAACGGTTGACGGAACGGTTTACGATTCGAATGAACGTGATTCAAAGCTTGGTCGGTGAGATCAAACAGCACGTCGACACGGTCAACGCATCGGTAAAGCAGATGAAGGCTTACTCGGTTAAAGTGAAAGACGAGTCGCTCGAACTGAAACAGGCAACGGTCGGCCTTACGAAAGAAATTAAGCGGACCGCTGGAATCGATCGTTCAGGCGTTTCCACTGAGACTGAAATATGAAATAATGAGGATGAAAACGTTTTCGTTTTCAATCCTCTTTATTTTTGCCCATTTTTGCTAGGCAGCGCGTTAAAAACTTGATAGAGTGGAATAGAAAACGAAATATTTCATCAAATGGATTAATTACGTTCGGGATTGGGGGATATTATGGAGAAGTTAACGTTGAAACGTACGCCTTTGTATGACCTGATTTCTACGAAGGCGAAGATGGTGGATTTTGCGGGGTTTGAGATGCCCATCATGTTCTCGTCAATCAAAGAAGAGCATCAAGCGGTTCGGGAGCGGGTTGGCATGTTCGATGTATCGCACATGGGGGAAATTCGGATTGAAGGTCCGGACGCGTTCGAAAACGTCCAACGTCTTGTGACGAATGACGTCTCGAAGCTGAATATCGGGCAAGCGCAATACAACTTGTTCTGTTTACCTGACGGCGGGGTCGTCGATGACCTGCTCGTCTATCGGCTCGATGAAGACGCGTATTGGCTCGTCGTCAACGCCTCGAATATTGAAAAAGACGTGGCCCACGTCCGTCGATACGTATCAGGGGACGTCACTGTGACCGATGAATCGGATGCGTACGGTCAAATCGCGATCCAAGGTCCGATTGCAGAAACAGTACTCGGACGCATCACGGACTTACCGCTGCATGAGATCAAGTTCTTCCGGTTTTTGAGCGGCGACGTTGCCGGTGTGCCGGCAATCGTCTCGCGGAGCGGCTATACAGGTGAGGATGGGTTCGAAGTATACGCCCGGGCCGAAGATGTCTCGAAGATTTGGACTGCGCTTGAAGCAGAACAAGTGACGCCGTGCGGGCTCGGTTCACGTGACACGCTCCGTTTTGAAGCTTGTCTACCGTTGTACGGGCATGAGTTAGACGAGACGGTGACGCCGTTCGAGGCCAACTTGAACTTTGCGGTCAAGCTCGATACCGACTTCGTCGGGAAAGATGCCCTCGTCAAACAAAAAGAAGATATTCCGCGCCGTTTGATCGGCTTGAAGCTGCTCGGCCGCGGGATTGCCCGCCAAGGTGCGCCCGTCTTGTTTGACGGCGAGACGATCGGCGTCGTCACGACGGGAACGATGCCGCCGACCGTTAACGAATCGATCGCTTGGGCCCGGATCGACAGCCGATTCATCGAACAATCAAACTTCATCGTCGAAGTTCGGGGCAAGCAAATAGAAGCCGAACGTGTGCCGACACCGTTTTATAAACGTAAATGAAACAGGGGGATTCAGAATGAACAGAATGGAATTTCGTTATTTACCGATGACCGAGCAAGACGAACGCGATATGCTCCAGACGATCGGTGTCGAATCGATCGAAGATTTGCTTGAAGATATCCCGGCCACGCTCCGGGAGACGGCATCGTTGTCTGCCATCGGCGCTCCGCTCCCAGAAGTCGATCTCGTCCGCCACATGACGAAGCTTGCCGAGAAGAACCTTCACACGAAATCACATCCGAGTTTTCTAGGAGCCGGCATGTACGACCACTTGTCGCCAAGCGTCATGAACCATATGTTGCTCCGTTCTGAGTTTTACACGGCATATACGCCGTATCAACCTGAAATTTCACAAGGTGAACTGCAAGCGATGTTCGAGTTCCAGACGATGATTTGTGAACTGACGGGGATGGACGTCGCCAACTCGTCGATGTACGACGGCATTACCGCACTCGCGGAAGCGACGTACCTCGCGAGCGCTCATACGAAGAAGAAACGTGTCATCGTCTCTGGTGCTGTTCACCCGGAAGCGAAAGACGTCATCCGCACATACGCGGATGGACCGGGACTTTCCGTTGAATATACACATGTTGCGGCCGGCGTGACGAATTTGACGGACATCGATTTGACGGACGCCTCGTGTCTCGTCGTTCAGTACCCGAACTTCTACGGGCGCGTCGAGGACTTGGCGACGCTCGCGAAAGCGGCCCATGATGCCGGTGCGCTCTTTGTCGTATCGAGCAACCCGCTCGCACTCGGTATTTTAGAGTCTCCTGGTGCGCTCGGGGCCGATATCACGGTCGGCGATGCCCAACCGTTCGGGATCCCGCAAAGTTTCGGTGGTCCATCGTGTGGCTACTTCGCCGTCAAAAAGGCGCTCATGCGTAAACTGCCGGGTCGTCTCGTCGGTCAGACGGTCGACGAGGACGGGAAACGCGGCTTCGTCTTGACGCTACAGGCACGGGAACAGCATATCCGCCGCGATAAAGCGACATCGAACATCTGCTCGAACCAGGCGCTCAATGCGCTCGCCGCCTCGATCACGATGTCCGCGCTCGGGAAATATGGGATTCGTGACATGGCCGTCCGCAACATTCAAACGGCCCACTATATGAAAGAGGCGCTGAAGTCGGCCGGTCACCCAATCATCGATGAAGGACCGATGTTCAACGAGTTCGTCGTCGATTTCGGTACCGATGCGGAAACCGTGTCACGCCGCTTGCTTGACAATGGGATCATCGGTGGATTGCCGCTCGGAACGTATGATGCTGATCGTCAAACACAGATGTTGCTATGTGCGACCGAACTGCGCACGAAAGAAGAGATTGACGGATTTATTGAAGTGGTTGGGGGGACGAACTGATGCAACACGAACAAACGCTCATTTTTGAAGTGTCACGTGCCGGACGTACCGGTTACAACTTGCCGACACCGACCGTGCCCGAAGTTGATATCGAGGCGCTGTTACCGGCGTCGATGATTCGTCAAGAGGCGGCCGAACTGCCGGAAGTGTCGGAACTAGATGTCGTTCGTCACTATACGTCGCTGTCGACGCGGAACCACGGTGTCGATTCCGGCTTCTATCCGCTCGGATCATGTACGATGAAATACAACCCGAAAGTGAACGAAGATATGGCACGTCTGCCTGGGTTCGCCCACATCCACCCGCTCCAACCGATCGAATCGGTGCAAGGGGCGCTCGAGATGATGGTCGACCTTCAAGACCAGCTCGCTGAAATCACGGGGATGGACGAAGTGACGCTCCAACCGGCAGCCGGGGCCCACGGGGAATGGACCGGACTCATGTTGATCAAAGCATTCCACCAGCATAACGGCGATATGAATCGGACGAAAGTACTCGTCCCGGACTCGGCGCACGGGACAAACCCGGCCTCGGCCGTCGTCGCCGGATTCGAGACGGTCACGGTCAAATCGGATGAGCGTGGACTCGTCGACCTCGCTGACTTAAAAGCGAAAGTCGGGGACGACACGGCAGCGCTCATGCTCACGAACCCGAACACGCTCGGTTTGTTCGAGGCAGACATTCTTGAAATTGCCAAAGTCGTCCATGAGGCAGGCGGTAAACTGTACTACGACGGTGCCAACTCGAACGCGATTCTAGGGATCGCTCGTCCTGGTGATATGGGCTTTGACGTCGTCCACTTGAACTTGCACAAGACGTTCACAGGACCGCACGGCGGCGGCGGCCCGGGCTCGGGACCAGTCGGCGTCAAGCGCGACTTGATCCCGTACTTGCCGACACCGATCGTAAAAAGAGCGGACTCAGGCTTTGCGCTCGATTACGATCGCCCACAGTCGATCGGACGCATCAAACCGTTCTATGGAAACTTCGGCATCAACGTACGCGCCTACAGCTACATTAAGACGATGGGCGCCGAAGGGCTGACGCGTGTCTCGCGCGAAGCAGTGTTGAACGCCAACTACATGTTCGCCCGTTTGAAGGACGCGTTCGATGTGCCGTACGACACGTACTGCAAGCACGAATTCGTCTTGTCGGGTAAACGTCAAAAAGCACTCGGTGTCCGTACGCTCGACATCGCCAAACGATTGCTCGACTTCGGATACCATCCGCCGACGATCTACTTCCCGCTCAACGTCGAGGAGTGCATCATGATCGAGCCGACCGAGACGGAATCGAAAGAGACGCTCGACGCGTTCTGTGACGCGATGCTCCAAATCGTCAAAGAGGCAGAAGAGAATCCGGAAATCGTTCAGACGGCGCCGCACACGACGGTCGTCAAACGACTCGACGAGACGCTCGCTGCCCGTAAGCCGGTATTGAAGTATGAGCGACGCCAACCATCGTCAATCAACTAAGCCAAAACCCGCTCGCAATTCGCGAGCGGGTTTTTGATTTGTGCCAAGATGAGTGGTTGTGACGATTGTATGAACTAAAAAATGTCTTAAATGTGAATAGTTGAACAAGTGTGTAGACTTGAAACTATATAACTAGCAAACTAGTTATATAAGAGGAGGTGATGAAGATGGAATGGACTTTGAAAACAGACGAAGAACTTCGCGAATCCTTACGTATCTGTCAATTTGATGAGGGAGAGCTCGAGCGACAAGCCGCCTTCCATAAAGGACTGGCAGATCCAACTCGGTTAAAGATCGTCCGCCTGTTAGGCATAGCCCCGATGTGCTTATGTGAACTGTCGAGCGCGCTCGAGGTGCCGAACTCTACGTTGACACATCACCTCCGTTTGCTAGAGCGTGGTGAAGTCATTCGCTCGACACGCTTGGGACGGAACACCGTTTTCCAATTGACAGAGAAAGAAGTGGGTGAACATGTTTGATCGGATTGGAGACTTTATCGCATACGACGTCCTTGATCTAAGTGGCCGTTTCGGTGAAGCTGTACAATTTTTCGTGATGGACGTCGTAAAAATAACCGTCCTGATGAGCATTATGATTTTTGTGATCGGATATATTCGCAGTTATTTCCCTGTAGAAAAAGTTCGCGACTATTTGAGTGGCAAGCGGAAAATCGGCGGATATATTGGTGCCGCTGGTCTAGGCGTCTTGTCGCCGTACTGTTCCTGCTCGACGATCCCCTTTTTCATCGGGTTCGTGGAAGCGGGTATTCCGCTCGGGATGACGTTCACGTTTCTCATCACGTCACCGATTGTGAATGAAGTTTCCATCGTCCTTCTCATCTCGATGTTCGGTTGGAAGATCGCGTTCTTATATGTATTTGCAGGGGTGATGGTCGCATTGTTCGCTGGCCTGCTAATTGAAAAGTTACATCTTGAAAAGTATGTGCAAGACTACGTATATCAAATCAAAAGTCAACAAGTCGCGGTCACAATTGAATTATCACAAGCAGATCGTTTAGTGACAGCGCTCAATAGCGTCTATGAGACCGTAAAAAAAGTGGGACCTTATTTACTGATTGGGATTGCGATCGCGGCAGGGTTTCACGGGTTCATCCCGGCCGAGTTCATTATGCGTGTCGCAGGGGGAGATAACTGGTATGGCCCAATCGTTGGAACGTTGATCGGGGTCCCGCTCTATTCCAATGCGATCGGGACGTTGCCAGTCATCGAAGTGCTCGTAGGGAAAGGGATGGCGATCGGAACGGCTCTTGCATTCATGATGTCGACCGTCGCTTTGTCTGTACCTGAAGGTCTATTGTTGAGCCGAGTGTTGAAGAAAGAGCTCGTCATCATTTTCTTCGTCATTGTGACGTTAGGGATCACGATAATTGGTTACTTATTCAATTTTATACTATGAGGAGGAGTCAAACATGAACATAAAAATTTTAGGGACCGGGTGTCGCAATTGCAAAACGCTGGAGCAAAATGTCGTAGAAGCGCTACGATTAACTGGGAAGACGGAGACGGTTGAAAAAGTGACGGACATCGAGCAAATCATGTCGTATGGAATTATGAGCACGCCTGGCCTCGTCGTCAATGAGGAAATCAAATCGGTAGGGAAAGTTTTAGCACCGAAATCAATCGCTAAATTCTTTTGAACGTTCAATCAAACAAGCGTTGCCCCAACGAATGTTGGAGCAACGCTTGTTTGTGAGGGTCAGTCTTTTTTGACTTTCCCTTTCCAGTTTTTAAATCCGCCTTCAAGCATATAGATGTCGGTGTAGCCATTTTTCATGAGCAGTTTGGCCGCCTGGTTCGTACGTGACTTGCCTTGGCAGTACATGAGGATCGGTTGATCTTTCCGTAGCTCTTTCATTCGAAGTTTCATCTGGCCGACCGGGATATTACGGGCCCCGATGATGTGGCCTCCCTTGTACTCGTTCGGTTCACGGACGTCGATCAATTGTCCTTTGCGGAGCGAAGCGCGAAATTCTTCTTGTTTCATTTTTTTCAAACCACGAGCCGGCATGAAGCGCCAGACGATATATGCGATGAGCGCAGCCCAGAGGATGATGACGAGGATTGTTTCGATTCCCATTGATGTTCTCCCTTTCTCTATTAAGTTTCACCAACATTCATTATAAAGAATTTAAGGTCATGAGACAATGATTGACTAGACGATTTGCCCGTTCTGCTTTCGGTTTTACACGGGTTACGCTAAAATGGAGATTGGAGAACGGAACATAAGGGGAGGCTACGCCCATGCCGACACCGAGTATGGAAGACTACTTAGAACGAATCTACTTACTGATGGTCGAGAAAGGATACGCCCGTGTATCTGATATCGCCGAACATTTAGGGGTGCATCCCTCCTCAGTCACGAAAATGGTGCAAAAGTTAGACCGGGAAGGTTATTTGGTGTATGAAAAATACAGAGGCCTAATGTTGACGAATAAAGGGCAGAAGATCGGCAAGCGGCTCGTCGAGCGGCATACGATGCTCGAGTCGTTCTTGCGGCTGATCGGAGTCGATGAAGCGCACGTCTATGAGGATGTTGAAGGCATCGAACATCATTTGAGTTCGAACACGCTTGACTGCATGACCCAATTCGTCGAATTCTTTGAAGACAAACCCGAGCTGATGGAGCAGTTTCGACAGTTTCAAGAACTGAATATGACACGCGATGAGTGAAATCGACCACTAGCCGACTGTTGAAGCGGATAGTGGTCTTTTTTTTATGCGCCTTAACCAAAATCCGAACATTAACATCGTTTTATTGAATTAAATCC